>CP031964.1:3048154-3352970 GCA_003443635.1 Flavobacteriaceae bacterium
ATTTTCATTTGAAGATTTCACTAGATTAATAATTGATCCTATCAATAAAGCAAGAATTGCTAATAAAGTTATAAAATGGTATCCTATAACCCATTTGGAGTGATTTTTAAAGTTTTGCTGATTCATAATATTTTATTTTAGTAGTTTAATATATTCTATTTTACAATCAAATTATTCACAATTATATTACCCTTACTCCCGAATCTAAATTAACAATATACGCATCTTTTCCACTTTGTTTAATTGCATCAATCACATTTTGTTGTTTCTTTTTTGTTGCTATAGCTACAATACAACCTCCTCCTCCTGAGCCAACTATTTTAGCACCGTAAGCTCCAGCTTGTAATGCATTGTCAATCATTTTATCAATTACAGGAACAGTAATTTTAAGTATATTTTTTAAAACAGAATGATGCTCATTCATCAAATCACCAATATATTCTAAATTGGATTTTTCTTTTTTTAGTTCTTTTAAAGCACTTAAAGTTATAGAATGATTTTTTAATGCAGCAAAAAAATAAGGTCTTAATTCTAATGGAATAGAGCTTTCCAATTTTTCATAATCATTTAGAGAAGCTAATTCTATTTTAAAATTTGGTTTTTCCTGAATCACACATTCTATAGCTTTTATAGCTTTATCTTTTAAATCTCCTAATGTTCCAATAGTTTCTTTTTTTATTCCAGATTCTCCTATGATCAACCCTCGAATATTATTTTGGATTTTTTCATAAGAAGGTTTATTTGTGTTAATAAATAAAGTACCTCCTACTCCTATAGTATAATGATCCATTATTCCACCTGGTTCATTGTGTTCTACTACTTCAGCTTCATGAGCTATTCTTGAAATTAATACTGATGTTACTTTTTGAGAAATACCAAATGCTCCTATCAAAAATCGAATCCATGCAATCGTTAATGCAGTAGAACTAGATAATCCAGCGTTTATAGGTAGAGTTCCGTTTATTTCAATATTATATCCTTTATCAGGAATACAATTATATCTCCTCAACACTTTTAAAGATGATGCAAAATAATCTCTATAATCAAGAACATCAAACTCTTCATGTATATTAATAATTCTTTTTTCATTAATATCTGGGAGCTGGATATAAAAAAAATTTGTTGTGTTTTCAATAGCATTTAAGTTAATACATTTATTTATAGCACAAGCTATTACTGGTAAACCTAAGTAATCTTGGTGATCTCCAAATAAACAAACCCTTCCTGGAGATTTTATATGTGTTGTTTTTAAAGTCATTTATAGATTATAAAATCTGATATTAAGTTTAATATGTATCCTTAATCCAATTATAAGGTTTTCGTTTCACCCATAACCCCCTTGTAAAATCAGGGAAATTCTGAGGTTCTCCATTATTTTCTATAGAAATTTCTGATAATGGAGTAATCGCACTCCATGCTGCAGCATCATATACATCTAATGGTGGTGTTATATTTTGTTTAGCAGATTCAACAAAAGCATTAATTACAAAAAAATCCATCCCGCCATGCCCTGCTCCTGTAGCATGTTCTCCATATTTTTTCCATAATGGATGATCATATTTAGCCAACCATTCATCAGCTTTGTCCCATTTATGTGGCTCGGATTGTCCTTCAATATACATTCTATTACCATCAACTTCCCATAATCCATTAGCTCCTTGAACTCTAAATCCAAGGGAATAAGGTCGTGGTAAGTTACAATCATGAGTAACTATTATTGTTTCTCCTAAAGCAGTTTCTATTGTTGATGTAATAACATCTCCTTGCTTGAATTTTATTTTTGCATTTGGATGATCTTTACCTCCATTTTTTACAATGTAATTATGTAATCCTATACTTTTTGAAGCGTTAGAAGTTAATGATAAAAAACGATTACCTCTATTAATATCACACATGGTAGCTATAGGGCCTACTCCATGGGTTGGATAAACATCTGCATTTCTTATTACTGAATGCTGAGTTCTCCATTTTGATTCAGAAATACCTTTCTCACCAAATTCTACACCTTTTCCATATGCTGTTTTACCATCATTTAATTTCACAAATCTCAAATCATGCTGATAACCACATCTAAAATGAACTAGTTCTCCAAATACATTTTGTTTCACCATATTTAAAACTGCTAATACATCTCTTCTATAGTTTACATTCTCTAAGATCATTAAATGCGATCCTGTCTCTTCATGTGTGTTTACTAAATCCCAGCACTCTTCTAATGTATTAGCTGCTGACACTTCTAATCCAGTAAATTTGCCTGCTAGCATTGCATCTTTTGCCATTCGGGTGTGCCATAGCCAAGGAGTAGATATAATTACAGCATCCACAGTTTTTAAATCTAATAAGTTTCTATAATCATACTCATTCTTTCCAAATACTTCCGGTTTGGGTGCGTTTGATTTTTCAATAGTGTCTAAGGATATTTTTATTCTAACATCATCAATATCACAAATTGCTGTAACTAATACATCATCTCTTAAAAGAACATTCTTGAGATGGTTAGTTCCTCTTAATCCTACACCTATGAGTCCTACTTTTAATACTTCTTTTTTACTAATACTTGAGTTAGCAAATGTCAAACTTGGAATCATAGAAATCCCTGCCCCTACTATTGCTGTTTTTTTAATAAAATTTCGTCTGGATTTTTGTGTGCTCATTGCATGGTTCTTTTTTAATATCTGTTCTAAATATAATAGAAATATATGTAGTTAAAAAAGAAACATTAAAGCTCTCCATCCCAATATTCTTAGAATAAGTTTTAAGATTGAGAAAAGTGTATAATAAATAGAAACAAAAAACCCTTCATTAAATAATAATGAAGGGTTTCTAAAAAAGGCAGCGACCTACTCTTCCACAATGTAGTACCATCGGCGCTAATGGGCTTAACTTCTCTGTTCGGAATGGTAAGAGGTGAGCCCCATTGCTATAACCACCTTAAATCTTTATCTCATATCTATTAAATACAAGATCTAATATCTTAACATATTGAAAAAAGTATATACATAAATTCATTGTAATTGAACTTTTAAAAAAACAGGCGTACAATAAGCCTATGGGTTATTAGTACTACTTGGCTATGACATTACTGCCTTTACACCTATAGCCTATCAACGTGGTAATCTCCCACGACCCTTTAAAGAAATCTCATCTTGTGGTGGGTTTCGCGCTTATATGCTTTCAGCGCTTATCCCTTCCCAACGTAGCTACTCTGCAATGCTCCTGGCGGAACAACAGATACACCAGAGGTTAGTCCAACTCGGTCCTCTCGTACTAGAGTCAGATCCACTCAAATTTCTAACGCCCACTGTAGATAGAGACCGAACTGTCTCACGACGTTCTGAACCCAGCTCGCGTGCCACTTTAATGGGCGAACAGCCCAACCCTTGGGACCTTCTCCAGCCCCAGGATGTGACGAGCCGACATCGAGGTGCCAAACCCCCCCGTCGATGTGAGCTCTTGGGGGAGATCAGCCTGTTATCCCCGGAGTACCTTTTATCCTTTGAGCGATGGCCCTTCCATACGGAACCACCGGATCACTATGCTCTACTTTCGTACCTGATCGACCTGTATGTCTCTCAGTCAAGCTCCCTTATGCCATTGCACTCTACGCACGGTTACCAAGCGTGCTGAGGGAACCTTTAGAAGCCTCCGTTACTCTTTTGGAGGCGACCACCCCAGTCAAACTACCCACCAAGCACTGTCCTTCGCAAGAAGTTAGACTCTAGATAAGCAAAGGGTGGTATTTCAACAATGACTCCACAACGCCTAGCGACGCCACTTCAAAGTCTCCCACCTATCCTACACATTACTTATCCAAAGCCAATACTAAGCTATAGTAAAGGTTCACGGGGTCTTTTCGTCCCACAGCGGGTAATCGGCATCTTCACCGATACTACAATTTCACCGAGCTCATGGCTGAGACAGTGTCCAGATCGTTGCACCATTCGTGCAGGTCGGAACTTACCCGACAAGGAATTTCGCTACCTTAGGACCGTTATAGTTACGGCCGCCGTTTACTGGGGCTTCATTTTAGACCTTCGCATTGCTGCTAAGCCCACCACTTAACCTTCCAGCACCGGGCAGGTGTCAGGCCATATACGTCATCTTTCGATTTAGCATAGCCCTGTGTTTTTGATAAACAGTCGCCTGGACCTTTTCACTGCGGCCCATCCGAAGATGGGCGACCCTTCTCCCGAAGTTACGGGTCGATTTTGCCTAGTTCCTTAGCCATGAATCTCTCGAGCTCCTTAGAATTCTCATCCCAACTACCTGTGTCGGTTTAGGGTACGGGCTGCTTCACTTGTTTTTCTTGGAAGTCGATTTGCTAGATTATCACCTTGACCGTAGTCTCAGTGTACTATCGCAGTGTTACCACTTGCTTCAACGTACTATTCCGTCAGTACGCACTAACTTCTCGCCTCCGTCACGTTTAGTGTGAGCAGGTACAGGAATATTAACCTGTTGTCCATCCACTACCCCTTTCGGGTTCGCGTTAGGTCCCGACTAACCCTCAGCTGATTAGCATAGCTGAGGAAACCTTAGTCTTTCGGAGTGCGGGTTTCTCGCCCGCATTATCGTTACTTATGCCTACATTTTCTTTTGTAGCTTCTCCAGAAAAGCTCACGCTCTTCCTTCGACGACACTACAATGCTCCCCTACCGATATTAAATATCCCATAGCTTCGGTAATATGCTTATGCCCGATTATTATCCATGCCGAACCGCTCGACTAGTGAGCTGTTACGCACTCTTTAAATGAATGGCTGCTTCCAAGCCAACATCCTAGCTGTCTAAGCAGTTCAACCTCGTTTATTCAACTTAGCATATATTTTGGGACCTTAGCTGATGGTCTGGGTTCTTTCCCTTTCGGACATGGACCTTAGCACCCATGCCCTCACTGCATTACATCATTTTATAGCATTCGGAGTTTGTCAGGAATTGGTAGGCGGTGAAGCCCCCGCATCCAATCAGTAGCTCTACCTCTATAAAACTAATAATACGCTGCACCTAAATGCATTTCGGGGAGTACGAGCTATTTCCGAGTTTGATTGGCCTTTCACCCCTACCCACAGGTCATCCCAAGACTTTTCAACGTCAACGGGTTCGGGCCTCCACTATGTGTTACCACAGCTTCACCCTGCCCATGGGTAGATCACACGGTTTCGCGTCTACCGCCACTAACTATAGCGCCCTATTCAGACTCGCTTTCGCTACGGATCCGCACCTGAAGTGCTTAACCTTGCTAGAAACGGTAACTCGTAGGCTCATTATGCAAAAGGCACGCCGTCACCCCAAAGGGCTCCGACCGCTTGTAAGCGTATGGTTTCAGGTTCTATTTCACTCCTTTATTCAAGGTTCTTTTCACCTTTCCCTCACGGTACTAGTTCACTATCGGTCTCTCAGGAGTATTTAGCCTTAGCGGATGGTCCCGCCAAATTCATACAGGATTACACGTGTCCCGCACTACTCAGGATACCACTATCAATAACGCTCTTTACTTATACGGGACTATCACCCTCTTTGGTCACTTTTTCCAAAGTGTTCTAATTCATTACGCATCAAATATCGTGGTCCTACAACCCCACAATTGCCGTAACAATTATGGTTTGGGCTAATCCGCGTTCGCTCGCCACTACTAACGGAATCACTTTTGTTTTCTTCTCCTCCGGGTACTTAGATGTTTCAGTTCTCCGGGTTCGCCTCCTTACGGATACTATATCTTCAATATAGTGGGTTGCCCCATTCGGAAATTTGCGGATCAATTCTTGTGTGCAGATCCCCGCAACTTATCGCAGCTTATCACGTCCTTCATCGCCTCTGAGAGCCTAGGCATTCCCCATACGCCCTTATTTAGCTTATTGTACTTTTTGCTTTTTTAATGAGTTACTCTTTATTAACTTCAGCTCGTGACTTTAGTTAATAAAGTATTACTTTTCTAAAGATTATCTCTAATCTTTAATTTTTGATTTTTATGTATCTTTTTTCAATATGTCAATGAACTTTCAGTTATCCAATCTTGTTGGATACTTTGGTGGAGAATATCGGAGTCGAACCGATGACCTCCTGCGTGCAAGGCAGGCGCTCTAGCCAGCTGAGCTAATCCCCCATTATCAATTCCGAATGTTGAATTCAGAATTATAAATTTAGAATTTTCAACTTCTAGAATTTCCTTTTAAAATAAAAAAATTAGTAGTCTCAGGCAGACTCGAACTGCCGACCTCTACATTATCAGTGTAGCGCTCTAACCAGCTGAGCTATGAGACTCTACTTTTTTATTTAGTTCTTTTTTAATTAACAGCTTTGAGAATAAACAATTTCTTGTCCTCTTGATTTCCTTTAGTCGTCTTTCTCTAGAAAGGAGGTGTTCCAGCCGCACCTTCCGGTACGGCTACCTTGTTACGACTTAGCCCTAGTTACCGATTTTACCCTAGGCCGCTCCTTGCGGTGACGGACTTCAGGCACTCCCAGCTTCCATGGCTTGACGGGCGGTGTGTACAAGGCCCGGGAACGTATTCACCGGATCATGGCTGATATCCGATTACTAGCGATTCCAGCTTCACGGAGTCGAGTTGCAGACTCCGATCCGAACTGTGATAGGTTTTATAGATTCGCTCCTACTCGCGTAGTGGCTGCTCTCTGTACCTACCATTGTAGCACGTGTGTAGCCCAGGACGTAAGGGCCGTGATGATTTGACGTCATCCCCACCTTCCTCACAGTTTGCACTGGCAGTCTTGTTAGAGTTCCCGACTTGACTCGCTGGCAACTAACAACAGGGGTTGCGCTCGTTATAGGACTTAACCTGACACCTCACGGCACGAGCTGACGACAACCATGCAGCACCTTGTAAGTAGTCCGAAGAAAAGAATATCTCTACTCTATGCAACTTACATTTAAGCCCTGGTAAGGTTCCTCGCGTATCATCGAATTAAACCACATGCTCCACCGCTTGTGCGGGCCCCCGTCAATTCCTTTGAGTTTCATTCTTGCGAACGTACTCCCCAGGTGGGTCACTTATCACTTTCGCTTAGCCACTCAGACCGAAGTCCAAACAGCTAGTGACCATCGTTTACGGCGTGGACTACCAGGGTATCTAATCCTGTTCGCTACCCACGCTTTCGTCCATCAGTGTCAGTATATTATTAGTAATCTGCCTTCGCAATTGGTATTCTATGTAATATCTATGCATTTCACCGCTACACTACATATTCTAACTACTTCATAATAACTCAAGATAACCAGTATCAAAGGCAATTCTACAGTTGAGCTGCAGGATTTCACCTCTGACTTAATTATCCACCTACGGACCCTTTAAACCCAATGATTCCGGATAACGCTTGGATCCTCCGTATTACCGCGGCTGCTGGCACGGAGTTAGCCGATCCTTATTCTTACAGTACCGTCAAGCCTCTACACGTAGAGGTGTTTCTTCCTGTATAAAAGCAGTTTACAACCCATAGGGCAGTCTTCCTGCACGCGGCATGGCTGGGTCAGAGTTGCCTCCATTGCCCAATATTCCTCACTGCTGCCTCCCGTAGGAGTCTGGTCCGTGTCTCAGTACCAGTGTGGGGGATCCCCCTCTCAGGGCCCCTATCTATCGTCGCCATGGTATGCCGTTACCATACCATCTAGCTAATAGAACGCATACTCATCTTTTGCCGTAACCTTTAATGTTTGTATGAGGCCATACTAACATACTATGAAGTATTAATCCAAATTTCTCTGGGCTATCCTTCAGCAAAAGGTAGATTGTATACGCGTTACGCACCCGTGCGCCGGTCGTCAGCAAATAGCAAGCTATCTCTGTTACCCCTCGACTTGCATGTGTTAAGCCTGCCGCTAGCGTTCATCCTGAGCCAGGATCAAACTCTTCATCGTTAAATTTTTAAGCATCTCTGCTTGTCTCTTTAACAACTAAAAGAAATTATTTCAATTGTACTCAAAATGGTTTATTCTCTGTAATGAATTGTATCGTTTCCAATACCATTCTTACGCTGTCAATCAATATGTTTAATGAACTTTTTTATTTCTTACTTTTAGCTCGTTTCCTTGCTAAGCGGGTGCAAATATAAAACCCTTTTTTATTCTCACAAAACTTTTTAAAGAAAATTTGATTTTATTTTTTATAACCCTTTTAATGAACTTTTCACCTCCCTCGTTTCCTCGTTAAGCGGCTGCAAATATAAAACCCTTTAATTAACTTCCTAACCTTTTTTAAACTATTTTTTAATCTATTTTTTTATCCCAACCAAAACACCTTAGTAACAGCATTTTGCACCTCCAATAAATTACAAAAAGAAATTCCATACCAAGCCAAACCTAATCACAAAATCCCTGTAGGGCTGGTTTGGGGCTGAGAAAAAATTAAATCCTGTGAAAGAAGAATTAAAATGTTCTGCTTTTAAGAAGATGCGTGTTTGACGAACTTTCATATTAATAAAGAAATCCAATCTTGGAAAATCTCCTATTTCAACATCATTTTGCGTATAAAATTCTGCCAAAAGTGGGTCGTAAGCATCTGCATTATATTTAGTAAAATAGTTTAATGTGATTCCCGTTTGTATAAACAACGCTTTTTTAAATAATTTATCTGTAAAATACAAAGTACTACGAACATTAAAATCTGGCACATTTAATATTCCTTCTCCATCTAATACATTTTGATAACGCACTGTATTATTTAGAGCAAATTTTTTGTATTTAAACTCTCTAGCAAGTTTTACTCTAAAATAGTTAATGGTTTCGTTAGTTTGACTTGGGCTAACTAAATTATTTGCTCCTTGTCTTTCAAAATAAGCATAATTATTAATTGTAGTATAATCTAATTCTAAATTGACAAGTTTATTAGAATTAAGGTTAAATGCAAACTGTTTTGTTTCGACATTATCAAAATTGTTTTGCCAATTGTAGTTTATATAATCACTTTGATAAAGCAATAGGTTATAATTGGCACTATTAGAATTAATATTAATTCCAGCTGATACTGATGTATCTTCGTTTAAATTATATCCTGCATTTGCATTCAGGAAATTTCCATCTAAATCTCCTGCCACATTAATTCCAAATTTACCATCAAGCAAAAAGCCTCCTATTTTGTTTTTATATGCGCCTCCAACAGATGTTACATTTCCCTCTAAACGATTAGTAATACTACTACCATTTATATTTACTAAAGCATCATACCCATAATTAAATGTAGCATATCCTAAATTAAATTTTAAATCTCCTAGTGTAGTATTAGAATAATTAACATTTGCTTCTGCATAAAAATCTTCATTAGTAACTCTGTCACTAAGATTTGAGTTGATAAATGCATCTCCAAAAAAATCGTTTTGTGATGTTTGATCAAACTCATATGATTTTTCTTCAAAAGAAATTATATTACCGATACTCAATCTGTTATTATTTAAAGAATCTTGTAGCTTATAAAAGTGTTCAAAATGAATTCGAGTTCCTTCTAAATCATTTTCAGCATCTTCAAATCTAGGGCTAAAAACAGATCTATCTAAAAACTCTTCAACTCCTGATTCAAAATTAGGGATATCCTCATCCCTTAAACCACCATTTTCTTGACTAGACAACCCTTGAGATGTTATATGTATACGTGCATAATATTTATCGTTACTAGTTTTATAATTGGTTGTAAATCTAAAATTACGTGTACTGGTTCTTATATTTTGATATTTCCCTAAAGATCGTAAACCTTTAAATGCTATTGAGAAATTTAAATTAGGAGATGTATTTACTGTAAAAAAAGAATCGAGTAACTGTCCTTGCTCAAAAGCAGTTTTAAACATTAATTCTGTTAGAGGTGTGGCTACATTATAATAGTTAATATCTTCTATTTCTATATAATTAAAATGTCGTCCTCGAGCTCCAAAAAGAGGTCGTAAATTATTACTATAAAAATTATGACTAAGAGAATTATATGCTTGCCCTATGTTTGAAAATTCTATTAAATCAAAATTATCTTTTCTTAAATAATTGAATTTATATTCTTTATAAATACTAAGAGTAGTATCTACAAATGTTGTATCGTTAATATGAGAAATAATTTTATAATCTTCATTTTTTGCTTTTTGTTGTTTTACTTCTACACCTACTTCATCTTCTTCTTGAGCTAATAAACTCATTGGGCAGTAAAAAGTAATCAAAAATAACAACCAGTAATATTTCATTCAAAATTTATTTGATAACAAAAGTATGTTTTTTGAACGAAAAAAATTACTATTAATTGTTAAACAAAAAACGCTGCTCATTGAGCAGCGTTTTTATATTAATATTATAATATAATTTATATTTCTAATATTATTTATGGGAATACAATAGTCATTGCATTTGAATTAAATGGTGCTGCAAAAAATGTATTATTTAGTACAATATCTATTGTATTTATACATGTTAATGCTAAACCTGTTACGCTTGAATGATTAACTGGTCCTCCATTAAAAATTACTAGTACAGCATCAGCTGGACCACCATAACTCACTGCTCCTGAATCTGGGTCTACATTTATAATTACATCTTCAGAAGCACGTCCTGCAACATTTACACCTCCAACAATAGTAAGTTGATTTTCTCCAGGTCCAGCAAGAACATCTACTGGATCACCAGTTGTAGGAGCTCCAAAGGCAGCTGCCAATACATTTAATGTATAAGTACCTGTACCTGTAACATTTGCTAAATCAACACTTGGGCATTGAACTTGAAAACCAACATCAACTGTAAGTGTACTACTTGGAAGCAATGCAGCTCCTTCAAACGAATCTAACGTAAATGTTACTGAGCTTCCGGCATTAGGAAAAGTAGTTGTAGCAAAAGTAGTTAGAGTAATACTTCCTTCAAACTCTCCAGCTGGAACTACACCTGTTAGAGATGGTATGTTATAAAATGAAGCATCTAAAGTACTCGTTGGATCTACTGACAAAGTAAAAGCTCTATCAACATTAGAAAGAGTAGAAACGCCAACTGTGATATTATTATTTGTATCAGCTGTAGGGTCTATCAATATCAAATTAGTAGTTTGTACTTGTGCAATTGCATTAGCAGGATCATTTACATCCAACAATATCCTATCACTATCATCTGATTCACATGAGTAAATACTAACCATTAAACCTACTAATGCTAGTATTAATATTTTATGTTTTTTCATAATAAATTATTTTTTTTAAAAAATTAGTATCCAGGATTCTGATCTGCATCAGATATTCCATCATTAGCAAAAATTTCTGCGGTTGGTATTGGTAATGTATATCTAAAGCTTCCTGCTGGTAAAGACTCTGTTGTTGCAGCTCTACCTACTCCTGCAAAATCATTAGTAGTTCTAGTTATTCCCAATCCAAAACGCTTTAAATCGTACGCTCTATGGCCTTCAAAAGCTAATTCTATTCTACGTTCGAAAAGAATATCTGTTAAAGCTGTATCTAAATCACCATACGTTGGTGTTGCAGATCCACTATTTCTAATGGTTCTTATTGCTTCGATATCAGCTTGAGCCGCAGGTAAATCACCTAATCTAGCATTTGCTTCTGCTCTAATTAATAGCATTTCACTTGATCTAAAAATAGGAATATTATTTAAACTAGGTAAGTTTGGAACTCCAATATACTTCCCAACGACAACATCTCCAGTTGGTCCAAAGTTAGTTGTTTGAGTAGTTGTTATTTCCGTTTCTAAATCAATTAAAACATCATTTCTAGCGTCTGTTGGAGCAAATTGACCAAGAAGTCCTAACGACATTGAAAATCCTACTTGACCATTATTATCATTAAATACTTGTCCAACTCTTCCGTCTCCATTATCTCTATCAACTACAAAAATATATTCTGATGGATCAGCAGAAAAATTATCTCTAAATTGAGTAAGATAATTTGCTGCATTTACTAACGGTGTTGCAGCAATTACATTTGTTGCTAAATCTCTAGAAGTAGCTAATCTAGTTGGAGTATTCAAATACAATCCTATTCTAGCTTCTAAAGCGTCTAAACTGGTTAATGTAAAACGTGTATTAGCAACACCAGAGTTAGCTGGGATTAAAAGTCTTGCAGCTGCAAGATCTTGATCTATTTGTGCGATAACTTCTCCTACATTATTTCTCGGAAAGCTTGTTCCTGCTTCTGGAAACCTTAATACTTGAGTAATTAAAGGAACTGCTGGTGAGTTTGCATCGAAAGAAGGTGCAAAAGCTCTTAATAATTCGAAATAATTGTATGCTCTCATTACCAATGCTTCTCCTCTTACTTGGTCCGCTAATGCCTGATCATCTATTTCAAAAGTATCTAATCTTTCAATAACTCTGTTTGCTTGGTCAATTACATTATAATATCCAAAATAAAGTCCATTTGCTATTCCAGCTCCTGGGACAATTTGAAATGAATGTGTTTGTAAACCTTGTCCTCTATTTCCTCCTCCAATTCTTACTTCATCAGAGTGATACGCATTAAAAGTTATTACATTAACTTGCTGACCTTGACTATCATAAGCTCCTAATAATGTACGCTCTATGTCTGCTACCGTTGTTAATGACTCCTCTGGTATAAGGAAGTCTGGGTCTATGTCTATTGATCCCTCACAAGAAAACATAAGGGCAATCAATAAGATTTGTGTTATTCTATAAAAATGTTTTTTCATAACTTATATATCTAAGTTTATTTATTATTAAAAGTTAAATTCTACACCTGCTGTGAATTGTACAGGGTTAGGGAACTCAAACTGTGCGATGTTATTACCATCTTCAGGATCAAGTCCTCTAAATCTTGTGAAAGTAGCTAAGTTGATTCCTCTTACATATATTCTTGCACCACTTATACCTGAATTACCCAAAAACGTATCAGGAATATTATAAGCTACAGTAACATTTCTTAACCTTAAGAATGCTGCATCTTCAATATCTTGAGATGAGAATTGTCTCTGGAAATTTGGAGCTGCAATATCTGTAATGTCACCAGGGTTTTGGAATACATCTAAAACTCTAACATCTTGATTTAATGCTGGGAAGAAATTAAAGTTTTCTGTAAAGAACGATACATTATTGAATCTTGAGAAACCTCCAGCTATATAATTAAATAAACTTGATATTTCTAATCCTTTCCAGTTAAAATTAAATCCAAATCCTCCAGTCCATCTTGGTTCTGAACTACCAAATCCAGTTCTAGAATCTGCTCCATCATTAAATACATTTGTAATATTACCATTTATATCTCTATATAATGGTTCACCATTACTTGGATTAACTCCAGCAAATTCAACTACAAATTGAGATCCTAAACGTTCTCCAACTCTAATAATACTAGTTCCTTGCTCAAACTCATTTACCTGACCTAAATCTGTAACTTCATTATCATTATACGCAGCATTAGCAAAAATGTTTAACGTAACATCGTTATTTCTTACTACATCCACAGAGAATGAACCTTCAAAACCTTTATTAGTTAACTCTCCTGTATTTACATTTACAGCACCATCACCAAAAGCAGCTGCTAAAGTAAAAGGTATAATTAGATCTGATGTATCTCTCTGATATATTTCTGCACTACCAGTAATTCTATTATTAAAGAATCCAAAATCAAGTCCTAAATTAACTTGTTCTGTAAATTCAAAATCTATCGCTGGATTTGCAATCCCTCCTTGGAATAATACGCGATTCCCTTCAAAATTAGTTAATCCTAATTGATTTATGAACGCAAATTGACCTGAAGATGTATCATTACCTGTTGTTCCATAATTAGCTCTTAATTTTAAAGAACTAATCCAACTTACATCTTGTAACCATTTCTCTTGGTCAAGATTCCATCTACCAGCAACAGAGTAAAATACTGCATCATTGTTACCTTGCAATAATCTTGATGATTCATCTCTTCTTACAGAAACATCAACACCATATTTGTTATCATAATCATAACTAGCAGATGCAAATAATGAGAATAATGCATTTTGAGCAACTGCCCCACCAACTGTTGGAATTAATCCATTTCCATTTCCGTTAGCGCCACCAACATTTGTTCCTGGTGTAACTGAACCTGCAAATCCAAATAAAGTTGGTTCTATACCAAATCCTGTAAAATTACTAGATCTAAAATTTCTGTTTGTAAATTCCACAAAACCAGAAACAGATAGACTATGTTTTTCTGCAAATGTATTTTGATATCTTAATTGTGTCGTGTTTGTAAATCTTACATCTCTATCACTACTTTCAAATTGTGATCCAGCGCCTCCAATTGCCTGAACCAAACCAACTTGTGATGTAGGGTCTACTGAACGTACAAAAAAGTTGTCAATAAAATCAACTCCTATACGCTCTATAAGAGATATATTATCAGTAAATGCATATTCTGCAGTTCCTGAAATATTAAGTCTAAACCCTTCATTCTCTTCTATTGATGTTCTTTGTGCTTCAAGTGACCTTGGAGCAACATTCGCAAGCGCACCTCCTGTATTTAAAGTTCCATCAGGATTTGTTAATGGTACTGTTGGATTTCCTAAAAATGGAATTAAGATTGGGTTATTTAAGTTAACCGCCCCTTCTACTAATGAAGTATTTGTTCTTGTAAACGTCAATAATGTATTAATACCAAATTTAAGTTTATCTGTTGCTTTAACATCTAAATTTAAACGAGATGAAAGTCTTTGTAAATCTGTATTATCAAGAATACCTTCTTGATCAAAGTAGTTTAAAGATGTGAAAAAGTTAATATTTTCACTTCCACCACTAGCACTTAACTCATGAGTTTGAGAATTAGCAGTTCTAAAAGCAGCATCTCTTAAATCACCAGGATTCTCTGCAAAAGCAGCAGCTTGAGTTGCTATTTCTTCATCTGTTAAGTTATTACCTCCTATTGTTCTGTTTAATCCTAAAAATTGTGCTGCATTTAACACCTCAAAATTTTGATCAGGAGCTTCAGAAAAACCTACTTGAGATCTATATGTAAAACGTGCTTTTCCTTCTTTACCTCTTTTACTTGTAATTACAATAACTCCCGCAGCAGCTCTAGATCCATATAATGATGATGCTTGAGCATCTTTTAAAACAGAAACGCTATCAAAGTCATTTGCGTTAAGACTAGAAAGGTCAAAGTTATCAATTGGAATTCCATCAAGTACTACTAAAGGTTGATTATTACCATTAATTGATACTGTACCTCTAATACGAATTCTAGCTTGAGATCCAGGTTGTCCACTTCCTGAACGAATTTCTAAACCTGGTGCTCTACCTTGAAGTATTTGTTCAAAAGATGCTAAAGGTACTTGCTCTAAATCTTTTGATTGCACTGTAGCAACTGACCCGGACACTTTTGCTATTGATTTAGATGCATATCCTGTAACCACTACTTCATCTAAAGCTGCAGCATCTGGTTCCATAACAATATCAATAACATTAGAAGCTCCTACTACAGATCTAACAGTTTTATTTCCTAAATAAGAAAATACTATTGTTTCTCCTGCATTAGCTCTAAGCGAATATTTACCATCAAAATCTGTTTGAACACCTCTTGTTGTTCCTTCAATAATAACACTAGCTCCTGGCACAGGTAACCCATCTTCTGAAGATGTTACTGTTCCAGTAATTGTCTTCTCTTGTGCGAAAGAGAATTGGATCATCAACGCCATAAAAAGCGTCAACAACCAAGATAATTTTAATTTCATAAAATAATTATTTGAATTAGTCTGTCACAAACATCTTAATAATAAATTAAATTAGCAAAATATTAACTAAAAAAAATACGTTAAAGTGCCGTTTTATGTACGAACGGATTAAAATAACGTTAAAGAACATAAATAATGTGAAAGAAAAAACTTACTTATGCTTAAATTAAAATATTCTCATTATAAATTAGAATGTGGGACTGATGAAGCTGGAAGAGGGTGCTTAGCTGGTCCAGTTACTGCGGCAGCTGTAATCTTACCTATAGGTTTTACAAGTGATGTATTAAATGACTCAAAACGACTTACTCACAATAAACGTAATTTTTTGCGATCTATAATTGAAAATGAAGCAGTAACTTACTGTGTATCTCATATTTTTGAAAAAGAAATTGATGTTATTAATATATTGAATGCATCTATTCTGGCTATGCATAAAGCAATAGAAGGTTTAGATATTTCTCCAAATTTTATTAGCGTTGATGGCAATAAATTTAAGCCCTATAAAAATATACTTCATCAAACCATTATAAAAGGGGATGGAAAATATTTAAATATAGCTGCAGCTTCTGTTTTGGCTAAAACTTATCGCGATACTTATATGAATGAACTACACAATGAATTCCCGATGTACAATTGGAAACAAAATAAAGGGTACCCAACTGTAGAACATAGAGAAGCTATTAAAAAGTATGGGGTTACTAAATATCATCGCAAATCTTTTAAACTACTTCCAGAACAACTGTCTTTAGAATTATAAATATATCTTTGTTTAATATTTGTACATATCACCCTCAGATGAAACATATTCTTTTCTTCTTTATTTTATTCTCCTTAATATATAGTTGTAATACCTCAAATAAAAATAAAATCAATGCCGAATATCTAATTCCTGAAACTTCGCAATTAATTTTAAAAGTAAATGATTTTGAAAACTTTAAGAGTGATATAAAAAATAGCAGTTTTGTGACAACTTTGTCTAATTCTGAATTTAATAATAATTTAAATCGAGTAATAAATAATATAGATTCGCTAAGCATAAATTCTGAATTATTTATTTGTTTTGAAAACATTGATAATGAGGTAAATTATTCAATAGTTGGGGTGCTAAAAGATTCTATAAACAGTTTGAAAATAGATGATAGTTTACACCTTAATATAAAGGACAGTGTTTTTATTGCTTCAACTTCAAAAACAATCATTGATAATTTAAAACCTAATAAATCTATTTTAAATCGTTTTAACATTGTTTCAAATGAAGATGTTTCTTTTTCTATTTTTTTAACTGATGAAAAATCAAGGCTATTTGGAGAATCTTTAATTAAAAAAGATATCACTACATTTTCTAATTGGATAGCTTTAGATGTTGAATTATCTCCTGATCAAATGCTACTTAGTGGTGTAACTTTTAATAATGATTCTCTTCCTAAACTATTAAGTGTTTTTAAGCAAACAATTCCACAAGAAAACACCATACATAAAATTACCCCAATAGAGAGTGATGGCTTTTTAAGTATAACGTTTGAAAATTTTAAAACGCTTCAACAAAATTTAATAGCATATAATACAACTTCAACAGATTCAATTATAAATAATGATCTATTTTTAACTATAGATGAAATTGGCGAAGTTTATATTAATAATCAAACAGCAATTATATTAAGATCGATAGATGCAGAAACTACAAAAGATGCTCTTTTAGAATATCAAAATATAATCTCGACTTATAGAAACGTGCCTATCTTAGAGTTTAGAGATTCAGAATTATTACATTCAACATTTCGTCCGTTAATTTCTAATACTTCTCCATCAAAATATATTATGTTAGATAACTTTTTTGCATTTTCAGATTCTGAAAAAGTGCTTCAGCAATTAATTTCTAATTATCAAAATGGAACAGTACTATCTAAATCTAATAGATTTAAAGAGGTAATGTTTTCATTAAGCGATGAAGCTTCATTATTGATTTTCGCAAATTCTAAACGATTAGAGCAAATTTCAGAAACTATTTTTAATGAGGATTTTAAATCTTCCGTTTTTAAAGATTATGGATTTAATGCTTTTCAGTTTATAAACGACGATGGGTTTATTCATATAAATGCTAATATTAAAAAAGAAAAGATAAGGTCAACTCGAAAAGGTATTACAGAAGAGTTTAATATTTTTATAGATAATGATATTTTAATGCATCCTCATTTTGTTATTAATCATCGCACAAAACAAAAAGAAATAGTTGTACAGGATATAAATAACAATTTATATTTAATCTCTAACAAAGGGAACGTGCTTTGGAAAAAACAACTTAACGGCAATATTCTTGGGAAAATACAACAAGTAGATTTATACAAAAATGGACGATTGCAGTTAGCTTTTGCAACTCCTAATCGCATTTATATTTTAGATAGAAATGGTAAAGATGTATCTCCATTTCCTTTACGATTTAATAGTAAAATCACACAACCTTTATCTGTTTTTGATTATGATAACAAAAGAGAATATCGTTTTCTCGTTACACAAAGTAATTCTCTTTTAATGTATAATAAAAATGGTAAACTTATAAATGGTTTTAAACACAGGCCTTCTGGAGTTATAAAAACTCAACCTCAACATTTCAGGATAAGCAATAAAGATTACATTGTTTTTGCTGCAAATAATACCATGAAAATTTTAAATCGACAGGGCAATGATAGAATTGTTGTTAGAGATGCAATTAACTTTTCTGGAAACCCTATTTTCAAATACAATAATAGATTTACTACGACCTCCACAAATGGTGAGCTTATTCAAGTAAATACAAAAGGATCAGTGAGTAAGCAATCTTTAAATCTCGAAAACAATCATTTTTTAGAGACTACCAATAAAACTCTAGCCACTTTATCAGAAAATATTTTAACTATCAAACAAAAATCTGTTGAGCTCGATTTCGGTAATTATACTTCTCCAAAAATATTTTACCTCAACGATAAAATTTACATTACCGTTACGGATTTACAATCCAAAAAAATCTTTTTATTTGATAGTCAAGCAAAATTACTCAGCAATTTTCCTGTATATGGAAATTCTAAAATAGATTTTGATAATATTGACAATGATGGTGCTCTTGAATTTGTTGTTAAAGGTGATTCCAATTCCATAATTCTTTACAAGAAAAACTAAATATAGTTTTTTAATTTAAAATTAATTAGTACTTTTAAATGTGCTATTAATCAATTTATTACAATATCAATTTCCTTATTTAAATCACACATTTGTATATACAACAAATCCATTGATTACATTTTGTTGCAAAAAAATTAAAACATAAAGATAACCAAATCTGGCCCCAATCTTTTCCGAAACGTCAAAGTTTACTTTGGCGTTTCTTTATTTTATTCTGTCAATTTTATTACTATTGCAACATATAAATTCATATTAAATTTTATAAATGATTAATCGTAATAAAGCTTCCATTTCTAAATTTATAATTCATAAAGTCGGCAATAAATTTAATGATACTAAAAATGCATTTTCTGAACAATTGGTGAATTTTGACGAAGCTAGTTATGAGCTCATGCTACCGTTTTTACTACGCCCATTTACAAGCGTGACCCAAAGCTATCGTTTTAATCATCATTCAGATGCCAATTTAAACGAAATAAACAATTACAGTTCTCAATTATTTAATGATGACGATGTTTTTATAGAGGTTTCCAAACATATTGTCACTCATTTATTCGAACAATCAAATTCTTCGCAAATAAAGACTGGAGATGTTTTAATTGTACAATTTGAAAGTGTTGAATTTAATGAAATAACTACTAATGCCATTGGCATTTTTAAGATTGAAAATCGCTCAAATTTCTTTCAAACTTATTTAGAGAATAAAAGTTACGATATTCTGGTTCAAAAAGGAATTAGCTCAAAAAAAGTTGATAAAGGGTGTTTAATTTTAAATCAATCTGACGCTGAAGGAAATATCATTTTAAGCGTCGATAATAATAGTTATGATGCACAGTATTGGATTAATCATTTTTTAAATATTAAATATGCTGATGATGCTAACCAGCACACTCAAAATTATATCGAACTCTGCAAAGAGTTTTCTACTGAAATTATAAAAACTACTTATGGTGAACAAGAACGCAATACATTTTTAGCCAAAACGGTAGACTATTTTAAAGAAAACGAAATCGTAAATATAGAGCGTTTTAAAGAAGATGTTTTTGAAGAAGACAAACACAAAAGTTTATTTGATGATTATAAAAAAGAATTTGAAGGTGAAAAAAATGTTTTAATTCGCAATCAATTTGATGTTTCTGAACGTGTTGTTAACAAAGAAAAGCGAAAAATTAAAACTGAAATAAAATTAGATACCAACATTCAAATAAAATTAGATATTGATACTCCAGAAGCTTCAAGTGAATATTTAGAGCGTGGTTATGATAATGAAAAGAAAATGCACTATTATAAAGTATTCTTTAATGCTGAAGGGTAGTTAGCAAATCAGCTTCAAAAAGGATTTTAAAATGTTTTAATAATTTTTCTTTTACCTCAGCTTGATCTATTGTTTTTTTACCCAGTTCAACATTTAAAGATGTTACTGCTTTACCACGAATTCCACAAGGAATGATATTATCGAAATAACCCAAATCTGCATTCACATTTAATGCAAATCCATGCATCGTAACCCATCTACTTGCTCTTACTCCCATAGCACAAATTTTACGAGCAAAAGGCGTTCCCACATCTAACCATACACCTGTTTCTCCATCACTACGTTCAGCTTTTAATCCATATTCGGCTAACGTAAGGATAATCATTTCTTCTAGTAGGCGAAGGTATTTATGTATATCTGTGAAAAAGTTTTCTAAATCTAAAATAGGGTAACCTACAATTTGCCCTGGACCATGATAAGTAATATCTCCTCCTCTATTTATTTTATAAAATGTAGCTCCTTTTTTTTCTAATTGAGTTTCATTTAAAAGTAAGTTGGACAAATCTCCACTCTTCCCTAAAGTATAGACATGAGGGTGCTCAACAAATAAAAAATGATTAGGAGTTTGCAAATTTAATTCTTCTCTTCTATTTTTTATTTTAAGGTCCAAAATTGTTTTAAAAAGCTCTTCTTGATAATCCCAAGTCGCTTTATAATCTTTTAATCCTAAATCTTGAATGTATATGGCTTTATTCATAAAGCGCAAAGATACGTTTTTATCGCTCTGGATTATTTAAAATAACAAGTGCAGCAATAACTCCTGGTACCCAACCACAAAGCCATAATAAAAACACAATAACTATAGATCCACATCCTTTATCTAAGACGGCTAAGGGTGGACACAAAATAGAAAGTAATACTCTCCAGAAACTCATTGTAATTATTTTTTAATTGATGAATACATCTATTTGACGTGTACATACTTTTTTTGTTACACTTTTTATTTTTCATTTTTCGGTGATTTAAAATCATCTACTCACATTTTATATTTGATGGTTTAATGGTATCTTTGTACGCTTAAATTCTCATATAGATTATACTATGTCGCAATTATCGGAGCAAGAACTTGTAAGGCGTGAAAAATTAAACAGCCTTAGGGCATTAGGAATCAATCCTTATCCAGCTGATTTATATCCTGTAAATCATAATTCAAAACAAATTAAATCTGATTTCGAAGAAAACAAAAAAGTTATTATTGCTGGGCGTTTAATGTCTCGTCGTATTCAAGGCAAAGCATCATTTGCAGAGTTACAAGATGCTGAAGGTAGAATACAAGTATATTTTAATCGTGACGAAATCTGTACTGGAGAAGATAAAACACTTTATAACGAAGTTTATAAAAAATTACTTGACATTGGAGATTTTATAGGTATCGAAGGAATTTTATTTACTACTAAAGTAGGTGAAAAAAGCATTAGAGTGGAGAAATTTACATTATTAAGTAAAGCTTTAAAACCTTTACCATTACCTAAAACTGATTCTGAAGGTAATACATTTGATGAATTTAATGACCCTGAAACACGTTACCGACAACGCTATGCTGATTTAGCAGTTAATTCGCATGTAAAAGAAGTTTTTGTTAAGCGCACTAAACTTTTTAATGCCATGCGTGATTTTTTTAATACTGCTGGATATTTTGAAGTAGAAACACCAATTTTACAACCAATTCCTGGTGGAGCTGCCGCTAGACCTTTTATAACACATCACAACTCTTTAGATATCCCATTATACATGAGAATTGCTAACGAGTTATATTTAAAACGACTCATAGTAGGTGGTTTTGATGGTGTTTACGAGTTTTCTAAAAACTTTCGTAATGAAGGTATGGACAGAACTCATAATCCTGAGTTTACAGCAATGGAGATTTATGTAGCTTATAAAGATTATAATTGGATGATGGAATTTTGTGAGCAATTGCTTGAACATTGTGCTACTGCTGTTAACGGAACGACAAAAGCTACTTTTGGAGATCATAATATTGATTTTAAAGCACCTTATGCTCGTGTAACTATGGCTGATGCAATAAAAGAGTTTACTGGGTTTGATATTGTTGGTAAAACCGAAGATGAAATTCGTGCAGCTGCTACTAAATTAGGTATAGAGGTTGACGAAACTATGGGTAAAGGAAAGTTGATCGATGAAATTTTTGGTGAAAAATGTGAAGGTAATTATATACAACCAACTTTTATAATAGATTACCCAAAGGAGATGAGTCCTTTATGTAAAGAACATAGAGAAAACCCTGAATTAACAGAGCGTTTTGAATTAATGGTTTGTGGTAAAGAAATTGCTAATGCTTACTCAGAATTAAATGACCCAATAGATCAACGTGAACGTTTCGAGCATCAATTAAAGTTGGCTGAAAAAGGAGACGACGAAGCTACTGAGTTTATAGATTATGATTTTTTACGTGCTTTAGAATATGGAATGCCGCCTACAGCTGGAATGGGCATTGGTATGGATCGATTAATTATGTTTTTAACTAACAATCCATCTATACAAGAAGTATTGTTTTTCCCACAAATGAAACCTGAACGAAAGCAAGTAGAACTAAATGATAATGAAAAAGCAATTTTCGACATTTTAAAAACTCAAAAGAATATGAATCTTAATGATTTAAAAGCACAAACTGGATTGAGTAACAAAGGTTGGGATAAAGGTATTAAAGGGCTTACTAAACACGGACTTACTAAAGTTACAAAAACAAACGATTCTTTAATAGTTGAGCTTAAATAACTCGAAGGATCATTTTTAAAATATAAAAAAAAGCATTGTGAAATTTCACAATGCTTTTTTTTATATTAATAAATCTATAATTATTTTTTCTTCTTTTTCGCTCCTATAAAAATATCGTTCTCCCATTTACCTTCTTTAACAAGTTTACCTTCTTTGTCATAAACTTTTCCTTTTCCATGTCTTTTATTATTTTTCCATTTACCATGATGCTTTGTTCCATCAGAATAATACATTACACCCCAACCATGCCTTTTATTTTCTCTAAAAGATCCTTCATAACGTCTTCCGTCAACCCAAATATATGTGCCTTTTCCAGAGATATCATGTCCAGAAAATGACCCTGAATATTTAGTTTGATCAAACCAAGTAACATTGCCTTGGACTAAATTCCCTCCTAATACTTCAACATCAAAAGCAGCTCCTTGCTCTATAAACTTAAACCATCCATTAGGGTATTCTGTTCCAGCACTAGGTGGTATTCTTTTTAAATCTTGTGCATTACTAGAAAAACTTATTGTAATTAAAAACAATAATGATAGATTAATTATTTTCATTTTTACTTTTCTTTATTTGTTTTAAAATATGTCGTTACAATAATACTTTTACTTACAATAGCATATCAAACTTCATCATTAACTAACTATTTTTAATGTACTTTTATAAGATAATTAAATGCAAATCACATTATGACAAAAATCAAACATATTACTCTCTATTTAATTTTAGGCTTTATAATGCATAGCTGTCAAAAGCAAAATCTAACAATAGATCTTAATGAGTTAACTATATCTGATATTCATGAAGCTTATAAAAATGGTAATTATACAAGTGAGCAATTAACTAATGCATATTTAACTCGTATTACCAAGTACGATGATTCAATTAATGCAATTACTATCATTAATCATAATGCAATAAAAATAGCTCAAGCTTTAGACAAAGAATATAAAAAAACAGGAGTATTAAAGCCTCTACATGGAATTCCTTTAATTGTAAAAGACAATTTTAACACCAAAGGATTATTAACAACGGGAGGTTCTTTAGCCTTAAAAGATTTTATTCCTAAAGATAACGCTTTTATGATTTCCAAATTAGTTGATGCTGGTGCTATTATTATAGCTAAATCTAATATGGCTGAATGGGCATTTAGCCCTATGCATAGTGAAAGTTCAACTTTTGGTACAACTCGAAATCCATATAATTTAAATTATGTTCCAGCTGGGTCTAGTGGTGGAACTGGAGCTTCAATTGCTTCAAATTTTGGAACTATCGGTTTAGGAACTGATACAGGAAACTCTATTAGAGGACCATCTTCTCATAATGCTTTAGTGGGGTTTCGATCTACATTAGGGCTTACTAGTAGAAGCGGAATAATACCTCTTTATTTAAGAAATGATGTTGCTGGGCCAATGTGTCGTACTGTTGAGGATGCTACTAAAGTTTTAGAAGTCATCGCCGGTTATGATTCTAGTGATCCAGTAACAAAATATTCTAAAGGAAAGATCCCAAAAAATTACACTCAATTTCTTCAAAAAGATGGGCTAAAAGGATCTAGAATAGGTGTTTTACGAATTTTAAGTAACAACAATCCTGATTCAGAAATTACTACGTTATTTAATACAGCTATTAACGATTTACAAAAATTAGGTGCTACTATAGTTGATACTTTAGATATTCCTAATTTCTCAATGTTAAGGCAAAATCAATGGTGTTCTGACTTTAGAAAAGACATAGAAGCTTATTTAGCTACTTATGTAAAAAATGATACTATAAAAACTCTAGAAGATATAGCTAGAATAGGAAGTAAATCACAATATGCTATAGATGGCGTTACAAACTTTTTAGAAAATAGTAGTCATCCAGAACATCCTGAAATTGAATGTACCGATCCTTATAATGATTTAAGACGAATTGCTTATAGAGAAGCTATTGAACAACAAATGGATTCTTTAAACTTGGATGCAATTATTTATCCATCTTGGAATAATAGGCCTGCAAAGATCTATTTGTTTTCAGAAGAATATAAAGGAGATAATAGTCAGGTTATTGCTCCTCATACTGGGCAACCAGCATTTACTGTTCCTATGGGTTTTACTGATGGCAATTTACCTGCTGGACTTCAGTTTTTAGGGAGAATGTATAGCGAACCAACTCTAATAAAATTAACTTATGCGTATGAACAAGGAACAAAACACAGATCTCCTCCTTCATTGCATTAATGTCGTTATTAATAAAAAACCCAGTGATTATATAATCACTGGGTTTTATTTTTCTTTTCTTGAAATTTTAAATATGTACATAAGTATTATATTTTTCACATTTTTTCACTTTACTATTTAATCTCCCATAATTCATAGGTATTTCTTCTTCAATTTCATAAATAATAATGTCATTTACATCTACACTTTCATCTTCAAAAGTTTTAAAATTTCCAAATAATTTTTCTTCAATTTCATATTTTTCAACATCAAGGGATGCATATTCCATATTAGGATTTGAATATTGAATGAAATTCAATTCTTCTTCAATTTCATAAACCACTACATCGCTTACTTTTACTGGTTCTCCTTTAAATCCTTTAAAATTGCCAAATAAAAGTTTTTCTAATTCACGTTTTTCAGTGTCGAGATCTGTATATTCAATATTGGAAATTGAATATTCGTTGAGATTTGTTTTGTTAGCAATACTCAAAGTAAAGAATATGCTAAATACTAAAGCTAATTGATACATAATAATTTTCGTTTTTTGATTTAATTGATTTGATGTTTATATAATAGACTTCTAAATGTCAATACTGTTACAACATTTAGAACTATTTAACATAAAATATTTTCTATTAACACTATTTTAAATAGAGATCTAATAGAGTATAAAAGTTATTATGAACAAAGTATTAGTTATTGAAACGCTCAATAAATGCACTAAAAGCTTTAATAAATTGTGGTCTAGGTGTCTCCATAAAAGCAGCGTGATCACCACCAGAAATTACAGTCCAGGTTTTATCTGCCGTTTTCAAACGTGTAAATAGTTTAGTTTGTCGCTCTGTAGGAGCTATTGGATCTAATTCTCCTTGTATAATAAGTACTGGAATTTCAATTTTTAAAGGATCTATTTGTTTAAAATCGTTCATGTTTCTCCAATCTACACGAATAGGATCTGCTTTTAATGCTGCTTTCACATAAGTATCAATAGCATTCTGACTAATAGTTCCAGGAACAATAAAATCACTAGCAGCTGCAGCTACCGTATTAATTGTTTTATCTAAAGATTTATCTATTGGGTCTTCTGGAATATTAGCATCTAAATCCATCCAAAATCCAAATAAGTTTAGACTAGCAATATGAGAACTTTCTTGTTGTGATGCCAAAAGTGAGACTGTAGACCCCATAGACCAACCAAATAAATGTATTTTTTGATTATCATTTTGTTCTGAAACCCATTTTAAAACGTTTAGCACATCTTTAGCTGCTTTATTTGGTGTAAGCCACTCTGTCTCATCTCTTGGAGTGTCTCCATAGCCTCTCAAATCTACTGCATAAGTAGTATAACCTTCTTCGATCATTCCATCCATAAGTGATAAATTTTCACCTTCCACTTGTAAATCAAAATCTGGAACACTACTCCAAGTACGCCCATGTACAAAAAGTATAACCCCTTTAGCATTGTCTATTTTCTTTTCCCAAACAGCCATAGGGTGTTCATCAGATAACACAACATTCTTTTTAAGTTCTATTTTATTTGAAAAAGGACTAGTATTAATAGTAACTTCTTCTTTTTCATTAGTTTTACAGGATATATTTATTAAAAATAGTATAAAGAATAGTAGTTGTGTTCTAAAAAGATATTTCATAATATTATTTTTATTAATAGTTAGATAAAAACCTTATCGCTTATCTTTTCAAAGATATTAGAAAAACACAATACATGATTTACAATAGTAAGTTAATTAGTTAAAATAATATTAAAATACTCTTTTAAAACTCGCTTAAATAGAGGTTATTATTACTTTCGGGCGATAAACCAAAAAATCAAGTACATTGAAACATTTTTCCATCAAGATTTTACTATTTGCTTTAGCTTTAATAGTAACATCATGCAACACAGCTCAAAAAGCTGCTAAAACTAAAGCAACTGCTACTGCTAAGCCAAAACCAAAGGCGCCAAAAAAAGGAGCGATTCAACCTTATGATAAGGTAATTACCAAAGAAGCTAAAAGTGATAAAGGGCTTTTTACAGTTCATAAAATAGATGATAAATTCTTTTATGAAATTCCAGATTCTCTTTTTGAAAGAGAAATGTTAATGGTAACTCGTATTGCTAAAACCGCAAATGGCATTGGATTTGGAGGAGGCAAACAAAATGAGCAAATGTTACGCTGGCAAAAAAGAGATAAAAAAGTATTACTACGTGTAGTATCTAGCTCTGTTGTAGCTGCAGATTCTCTTCCTGTGCATGAAGCTGTTGTAAATTCTAATTTTGAGCCAATACTATATAGTTTTCCTATTAAAACAATTAGTAAAGATTCGTTAAATACCGTAATTGATGTTACAGATTTATTTAATAAAGATGTAAAAGCATTAGGATTACCTCAGAGAAGCAGAACTCAATATAGAGTAACGCGATTAGATGCTGCAAAATCTTTTATAGAAAGTGTAAAGAGTTATCCTGAAAATATAGAAGCTAGACATGTAAAAACTTATGCTGCTGGTAATGCTCCATCTAATGGAAGTTTAGGAACAATTTCTTTAGAGATTAATAATTCTATGATTTTACTTCCTAAAGTACCAATGAAGCGTCGTAACTTTGATCAACGTGTTGGTTGGTTTGCTCGAGGGCAGGTAGATTATGGTTTAGATGCTCAAGAAAGTAAAACTGTTCGTTATTTAGATCGTTGGAGATTAGAAGTAAAAGATGAAGACATAGCTAAATTCAAACGCGGAGAATTAGTAGAACCTAAAAAACAAATTGTTTATTATATTGATAGAGCAACTCCAAAACAATGGGTGAAATATATAAAACAAGGTATTGAAGATTGGCAAGTTGCTTTTGAAGCAGCAGGATTTAAAAATGCTATCATTGCAAAAATACCTCCAACTCCTGAAGAAGATCCTGAATGGAGTGCTGAAGATGCACGTTATTCTGTAGTACGTTATTTAGCATCTCCAATTCCTAATGCTAATGGTCCTCACGTAAGTGATCCACGTTCTGGAGAAATTTTAGAAAGTGATATTAACTGGTATCACAATGTAATGACATTATTACGTAATTGGTTCTTTGTACAAACAGCAGCTATTAATCCTGATGCTAGAGGGGTTGCTTTTAAAGATGAAGTCATGGGACGTTTAATACGTTTTGTATCTGCTCACGAAGTAGGGCACACTTTAGGCTTACCTCATAATATGGGTAGTAGTGTTGCTTATCCAGTTGAAAAATTACGCGACCCTGAATTTACTAAGAAAAATGGAACGGCTCCATCTATAATGGATTATGCACGTTTTAACTATGTTGCACAACCTGGAGATGGAGATGTAGCATTAATGCCTAATATTGGTATTTACGATAAGCATTCTATTAGATGGGGATATCGTCCAATTTTAGATGCTAAAACTGCTGAAGATGAAAAGAAAACTTTAGATAGTTGGATTTTAGAGCATGCCGGAGATCCTTATTATCGTTTTGGAGCACAACAAGGTGGAGGTGCTGGGATTATAGATCCTACTTCTCAAACTGAAGATTTAGGAGATGATTCTATGTTAGCAAGCCATTATGGTATTTTAAACCTTAAACGTATTGTTCCAAATTTAATTGAATGGACTGCTGAAGATGGTAAAAACTATAGTGATTTACAAACTTTATATGGTCAAGTTTTAGGGCAGTATAATAGATATATGGGGCACGTAGCACCAAATATTGGTGGTGTTATTCAAATCAATAAAACGTTTGATCAAGAAGGAGCTGTATTTACACATGTTGATAAAGCAACACAAAAAAGGGCTATGGATTTCCTTCAAAAAGAATTATTTACTACTCCTGAGTGGTTATTAGATAATAATATTTTCAACAAAGTAGAAAGTGCTGGTGTTGTTGATCGTGTAAGAGGATTTCAATCTAGAACTCTTAATACACTTCTTGATTTTGGAAGAATGCAACGTATGATTGAAAATGAAACTGTAAATGGTAAAGATGCATATAGCTTCTTAAACATGATGCAAGATTTAAGAAAAGGTATTTTTAGTGAGTTAGCTAGAGGTCGTTCAATAGATACTTATAGAAGAAACTTACAACGTGTCTATATTGATAGAATGTCGTTTTTAATGACAGGTAATCAAGCGGTAATTCCAGCAAGGTTCAGAGCATTTGTTAGACGTACTAATGTAAATGTAAACCAGTCTGATATTAGAGCAGTTGTAAGAGCTGAATTAAAGACGTTACAACGTTCTGTTAGAAGTGCTATTGGGCGTTCTAATGGATTAACTAGAATACACTTACAAGATGCTTTAGAGCGTATTAATGATATTTTAGATCCTAAATAGTCTAAATAAATTACAACTTATTTTTTAAAAGAGCTTCAATTAAATTTTGAAGCTCTTTTTTTTATATGAACTTTAAAAGAAAAACAGTTAATAACTAGTTAAAGCCTATTTTCAAATTAAACCTTTTTAATTTTCGTTGGTCTTAAAATAGAATCATAAAAAGAAAGTTAATGAAAAAATTAGTATTTATTGCTCTAGCTTTTATAACATTACAAGTTACTGCTCAAGAGCACAGAAGAGGGCACAGAGATGGGCAAAGAAGAGGTGTACAAAAAGCACGTGCTTTACAACAACTATCACCTGAACAAATTGCTGAAGTACAAGCAAAACGAATGACGTTACATTTAGATTTAACAGAAGTACAGCAAAAAGAAATTCAAGAATTACTATTACAACAAACTAAAGCCCGAAAAGAAAAAATAGAAGCATTTAAAAAATCTAGAGCTGATAAAAATATCGAACGCCCTTCTAAAGAAAAACGTTTAGATTTATTAAATGAACGTTTAGATAATCAGATTGCAATGAAACAAAAAATGAAAAACATTCTAAACGAAGAACAATATCAAAAGTGGCAAAAAAGTAATGGGTTACGAAAAAGGCATATCGCAAAAACACGTCGCTCAAAAAGGCATTAAATTGTGGTTAGTTATAAATAAATTGGTTAGTTATAAGTAGCTTTATTAAGAGTATTGTTAAAATTAACAATACTCTTTTCTTTTTATAAGATAAATTTTACTACATTAGTAATACCTTATTTAAAAAAATAAAAACTTATTACTAACCAACCACTTATAAAAAGGGTATTTAATATATTAATACCCTTTTTGTTTTTCACATCGTTTCACATACTAACTTACAGGCAGCAATAGTTTTATCCAAGTCTTTATAAGTTAAAGCATCTGTTATAAACCAAGTTTCAAAAGCACTTGGTGCTATATAAATACCTTGCTTAAGCATCCCGTGAAAGAACTTTTTAAATTTATCATTATTTCCATTTGTAGAAGTCTCAAAATCTATAACAGCTTCTTTTGCAAAATGTACAGAAACCATTGATCCAACTCTATTTATCGTATATTCGAATTTTAAATTTGTTAGCACTTCATCCAAACCATTATGCAAATATTTTGTTTTTGCTTCCAGACGCTCAAACAATGTTTCATCTTCATTTATAAACTTTAACATAGCTAACCCTGCAGCCATTGCTAGAGGGTTCCCACTTAATGTTCCAGCTTGATAAACAGGTCCAAGTGGAGCTAAACAATTCATTATTTCATTACGAGCAGCAAAAGCACCAACTGGCAGACCTCCTCCTATAACTTTACCAAAACAAACAATATCTGCTTTTATATTTAAAAGCTCTTGTGCACCCCCTCTGGCCAAACGAAACCCTGTCATTACCTCATCAAAAATTAACAATATCTGATGTTGATCGCAAAGTGCTCTTAAGGCTTCTAAAAATCCTTTTTGAGGAGGAATACATCCCATGTTTCCTGCAACAGGTTCTATAATAATACATGCAATTTCTTCTGTATTTGCTTTTATAAGTGCTTTTACACTTTCAATATCGTTATAGCGAGCTAAAAGTGTATCCTGAGCCGTTCCTTTTGTTACCCCTGGACTATTTGGTGTCCCAAATGTAATAGCACCACTTCCTGCTTGTATCAAAAACGAGTCACTATGTCCATGATAACATCCAGCGAATTTTATAATCTTGTCTTTACCTGTAAACCCTCTCGCTAACCTAATTGCGCTCATACAAGCTTCTGTTCCGGAATTCACAAAACGGATTTTATCAATATTTGGTACCATTGATACTGCTAATTCTGCAATTTTAGTTTCAATTTCTGTAGGCATTCCAAATGATGTTCCTTTTTTTGCTTTATCTACAACTGCATTAACTACTGGTTCAAAAGCATGCCCTAATAACATTGGTCCCCATGAGTTAATATAATCAATAAGTTGATTATTATCTTCATCATATAAATACGCTCCTTTAGCTTTTTTTACAAAAATAGGAGTTCCTCCTACAGCTTTAAACGCTCTTACTGGTGAATTTACACCTCCTGGAATTACGCTCTCTGCTTGCGCAAAAAGTGCGCTACTTCGCTTATAAATCATAAAACTATATCTATCTTATTTTTTACTTTAAATTAAGTATTTGTCCAATACTAATTTCTGTTCCTTTAATACTATTTATTCGTTGTAATTCTTTTACCGTCAAATTATAGCGTTTAGATATGGAGTATAGTGTATCTCCTTTCACAACTATATGCTTAACTATCTCTTCTGCTACTTTTTCTTTTTTGTTTTTTCTTTTCTTTCCTATAACAATTTCATCATATTGAGTTAAATTATAGCGTTCAACTAAAGCAATTAATTTTTGAGGATATCTTTTATCCGTAGCATATCCTGCTCTTCTTAACTCTCTTGCCCACCCTTTATAATCATCTATCTCTAATTTAAATAAATTCGCATATCGCTTGCGTTTTAAAAATTCAGAATGATCTCTAAATGAATATTTAGCATTATCATACTTTCTAAAACACTCTTGTCTTGCATCATCATCATGATAGATTTTTGCTCCTGTCCACCCATGACATTTGATTCCAAAGTGATTATTTGCTTTAACAGCCAACCTCCCTTTTCCCGAACCTGACTCTAAAATTCCTTGCGCAAGTGTTATGCTTGCTGGTATATTATAAGTACGCATTTCATGAATTGCGATATCTTTAAAAACATCAATATAATCTGTTGTGCTATTAATTATTCTGGAGGTGTTTGTAGTTTTAATTGGCTTTGCTTTTACAGAGTTAGAATCTTTTATCTCAACAACACGTTCCTTTATATTTTCTGCTTTTTTTCTAGTTATAGTTCTTTTTCTAGAACCACAGCTTAAAAAAATTATACCAATCAACACTATCAAAAAAATCTTCTTCATACTTTATAATTAATTAACGGTAATTTCTTTTGTTTTAATTTAAAATTCATCCCTTCTATACCCTGTAATCCTCCTGTATGAATTGCTAAAATTCTCGAGCCTTTAGGAAATTTTTTATTTTTAATCATATCTAAAATTCCAAACATCATTTTACCCGTATATATTGGGTCTAAAGGAATATTAAAATCAATTTTAAAACTGTTTAAAAACTGAATTAACTCTATATTTATTTTTGCATAACCTCCAAAATGATAATCTGTTATTAATTCCCAATTTTCGCTCCTTGCAAATTTACTAATATTGTCTTTTAAAAAATCACCTTTTAAAGCCGAAAACCCTAAAACTTTCTGATTTGAATTTATAGAATTTATTAATCCTGTAACAGTCCCACCTGTTCCTACTGGAGAACATATAATATCAAAATCTTCATCGGCTTTCTTTAAAATTTCCTCACAACCTTTTATAGCTAAATTATTGGTTCCCCCTTCTGGAATCATGTAAAATTCTCCAAATTCATTTTTTAATGATTGTAAAAAAGAACTTGTAGTTTTCTTTCGATAATCTTCTCTAGATATAAATTTAAATTTCATCCCTTCTTTGTAAGCAAAGTTTAAAGTAGCATTATCCTTAATTTTATCAAACAACTCCTCTCCTCTTATAACTCCTATTGCCTTGTATCCCTTTAGTTTTCCTATTGCAGCCACAGCAGCAATATGATTAGAAAACGCACCACCAAAGGTTAATAGTGTTTTCAGGTCAGAAAATTTAGCTTCTTCTAAGTTATATTTTAACTTTCTATATTTATTCCCGGATATAAAAGAATGTAGTCTATCTTCTCTTTTTATATAAAGCTCGACACCGTTTGAGTCCTGTATTTTCACTTCTTGATTTACGCTTTTATCTAAATTTATTGCCATCGTTGCGAATATACTTTAAAATTAAATTTGTTTTGCATTATCTTTGACATGATGAAATCAATTCCTAAAGCCGAAGATGGCGATTTTTATTTAACTCCAGAAGGTTATCGTTGTTTTACTGAACAGTATCATATAAAACGTGGTTACTGTTGTGAAAGCGGGTGCAGGCACTGCCCTTATGGTTATAACAAGGCTACCAATTCAAAAAAAGCCTAGCAGGTATTTCTTAATCTTCCTTATCATGCATTAATTAACATTATTTGGTATGATTATTGTTTAATTTATTTATATAAAAAACGCTCTGCCATAGAGTTTTAATGTTAATAACCCTCTCTAATTAAGAACATTAATGATTATTTAGTAAATTCGTTTTAACCATTAAAAAAAGAAGCAATGAAAAGATTATTAAAAATAATACCATTAGCAATACTCCTAATGGTAGTAATTACATCTTGCAGCTCAATAAGAGTTGCTGCAGATTATGACACAAATGCAAGTTTTGAGGGATACAAAACCTTTGCGTTTTTTAAAACAGGCATAGATAATGCTAAAATAAGTGATCTTGATAAACGTAGAATTTTACGTGCTATTGAAGCAGAATTACTAGCTAAAGGATTTATAAAGTCTGAAAACCCAGATATACTCGTAAGTATATTCACAAAATCTAGAGAACGTGTAAATGTTTACAATGGTGGATTCGGATTTGGTGGTTTTGGTTTTGGTGGATTCGGATTTGGTGGTTTTGGCTATGGTTATCCATTTTACGGTGGAAGATTTGGAAATTCTGTAACTACTTCTACCGAAGGGTTACTGTATATAGACTTTATAGATGCCGACAAAAAAGAATTAATTTGGCAAGGTTCTGGTTCTGGCTATTTAACACAAAATGTTGCTAAAAAAGAAGAACGCATTAAAGAGTTTGTTTCTAAAATTATTGAAGCATATCCTCCAGGTATAGCATCAAAATAAATGGCTTTTAAGCTTATAATAAAATAAAAAAGCACTCATTATGAGTGCTTTTTTATTTAGAAAATCCAATTATTGTAATTTGAAGAAGATTCTAAGCTCTCTTCTAGTATATCATCTAATTGCGGAAAGAAATCTATACCTGTTAAATTTTCGATTTTATCTACAGATACTACAAAACTAGATAAGGGTTTATTAGAATTCTGATGTTTTAATAAAAATGCTATCATCTTAGGTTTTTTATTATTATAATCTAAGAGCACTTTATAAAAATAATCTGGTACTGCCACATTCTCATTTCCTATGGTTTTAAGGCTTTCATTTAGCACACCACCAGTAACAACAAATACACCATCATATTTTCTCGCCCAATATCTCACTTTTTGTTCTAATCTATTCCAAATACCAGAATTAAATTCATGAGTCTGTGGAGAAATATTACTTGTTAAAAAAGTTTTATCATGAACAATTTTATTATATTTTCTATCTGCTGCTGGACATAAATGACCTCGATCGTAACCAGAGTTTTTGTAATTGTTCCAATGAGCCGCTTTTGTAGAAATTGCTTTATCTATCTCAAAATATGGGCGTTTAAAACTTCTATTAGATAAATGAGATTTCTTTAATTCATAAGCAACCCATTCTGCTTGCTCATAAGCTTCATTATAAGATAACGAATACCCATTATGATGAACGATTTCTTTTGTAGTACTCTTAGGTAAAAAGTAGTTGTTTGTAATTTCTTTTTGAGAAGAGGTTTCTTCTTCTATTTCCTTACTTACAGGTTGACTATCTAAATAAAAATCGTATAGATAAACTCCAATAAGTAATAGTAATGCTATTAAATAATAAATAGAACGCTTTTTCACAAATTAATTTTTAACATCTAAGGCATCCCTTAATGTATTACCCATAAGCATAAACGCCATAACCAAACTCATAATACACAACCCAGGTATTAATGCTAAATACGGTTTACCAAGAATAATATAATTATAATGATCTTTAATCATTGCACCCCAACTTGCCATTGGTGGTTGCGCTCCAATTCCTAAAAAACTTAGTCCGCTTTCTATTAAAATAGCTGCTGCAAAATTAGCAGCAGAAATTACAATTACTGGCGCCATAATATTAGGTAAAATATGCTTTATAATGATTCTAAAATCTGTAAAGCCCAACGCTCTGGCTGCAGTAACATATTGCATTTCTTTTACACTTATAATCTGCCCTCTTACTACTCTAGCAACCTCAACCCACATAGTTAATCCTACAGCGATAAATACTTGCCAAAATCCTTTCCCAAGAGCAAGTGTAATTGCTATTACCAAAAGTAATGTAGGTATAGACCAAGTTACATTAATAACCCACATAATAATTGCGTCTACTTTCCCTCCATAATATCCTGCAATACTTCCAAAAAAAATGCCAATAATCAATGAAATAAAAACAGCTATAAAGCCTATAAAAAACGAAATTCTCGCACCTATTAAAACACGACTTAATAAATCGCGTCCATATTTATCAGTTCCAAAAATAAATTTCCTTTCAGAAATATAATTCTCAATCTCATAAGGGAAACGGTTTAAAGAAATTGTTTTTATAATTCCTTCTAAACCATCTGATGCATATTCTTTATAAGATAAGGATTCATCAATTATTTTATATTCTGTTATTGGAACTTCTTCATTATTATCCCGTTTTCCAAAAAATATCTTGCTAAAAAACTTATCATCTACTCTTTGTTGTGATGGAATAGTTAACATCGTCACTTTAAAACCGGGTTCTTTAGAATGAATAGATAAATGCATTTGATTCGCATTTTGAGAATTATCTGGAGCTATTACATATGCAAATATTGAGATAAGGCCAACAAGTATAATAAACCAAAAACTTAAAACGCCCCAAAAGTTTTTTTTAAACTTTTGGAGCGCTAATTGAGATAATGAGTTATAATCTCTACTCACTTACTAATCTTTTACTGTTGTTGCTAGTTTTTTAATCCTAAACGATGTTTTTAAATCATTAAGCACATTAAGCGCTTCTTCCATATATACATCTTTGCTAAGACTATTGTGCCAACGTTTCCTTTTTTCTTTTAAAACAGTATCTTTTTCTATTAGCGCAACTTCGTAAGGTAGAGATTTGAAGGTTAGATCAGTTTTATAATCTGCTAGTTTTTCAAATTTCTTAGCTTCTTTTTCGTTATTATTTAATGCTTGTTTGTATTCTTTATAATTTAAAGAATACATATTTCTGTCTCTAATTTTTTTAATCCATTTTGCATTTTCGTCAATTAATTGCAATTGCTCACTCTTTTGCATTCTTTCATTACTCTTTTTAACAGTAGCTTCGTAATCAAAATAATTATCCCAAATATTATATTCTGCTGGTTGAATCTCATCCCAAGGTAATGGATTATCTTGATCTCTTTCTCCTATATCAATATAACTGTAACGGTCTGGAACAACTACATCACTTTTAACACCTTCTAATTGAGTAGATCCACCGTTAATTCTATAATACTTTTGTGTTGTAAACTTAAACCCTCCTAAATCATCATCATTTCCTCTAACCATACGGTTTAAATCAATAAGTTGTTGTACAGTTCCTTTACCATAAGTTTGTTTACTTCCTATAACAATAGCTCTCTTATAATCTTGCATAGCAGCTGCCAAAATTTCTGAAGCTGAGGCAGACAGTTCGTTTACTAAAATTACTAACGGCCCATCCCATGAGATTGATTTATCTTTATCCCTAAGCACTTCTTTTGGTTCGCCTGTAGATCGCACTTGTACAACTGGCCCATCTTTAATAAATAATCCGGCCATCTCTACTACAGTTTTTAAAGATCCACCTCCATTATTTCTTAAGTCTAATACAAGGCCTTCCATTCCTTGCTCTTTTAAGCGCTCTATCTCTACTTTTATATCTGCAGCTGCATTACGTTTATTATAATCTTTAAAGTCTGCATAAAACCCAGGTAAATTAATTACTCCAAAGTTTCTTCCTTCTTTTTTAACAATAGATGTTTTAGCATAAGTTTCTTCTTGTTCTACAACATCTCTTGTAATAGTTATATCTTCAATGCCACCATCAACTTTTTTGAGTGTTAATGTAACTTTAGTTCCTTTAGGGCCTTTAATTAGTTTTATAGCATCATCAATACGCATCCCTACAATACTTACTGCTTCATCTTCATCTTCTTGTTTTACTTTTAAAATTACATCTCCTACTTGTAATTCGTTTTGTCTCCAAGCTGGACCTCCCGATACAATTGTATTTACTGTTATTTTATCTATTTTTTTCTGAAGAACTGCTCCTATTCCTTCCAATTTTCCTGACATTTGAAAATCAAAGCGATCTCTATCTGTAGGTGCTAAATAAGCTGTATGTGGGTCAAACTCTTCTACTACCGCATTAATATATACGGAAAACCAATCTTCACGACGTCTATCATCGATAAAAGAAAAAAGTTCATCTAAAGACGTTAATGTAATTTGCCTTGCTTCTTTTTCGATTTCTATTATTGATTTTTGCTCCGTTTTTTCTTCACTTTTCTCTTGTTCATCAATAATATCATGATAATTTGCTATTGCAGAGAATTTTAATTGTTGTCTCCAGCGTTCTTTTAAATCTTTTTTAGATTTTGCATAATCTAATGCCTCATAATCTGCACTATAGCTTTCTTTCTTATCAAAATCAAAAGGTGTTTCTAGTATTTCTTTATAAATTGCTTTAGACTCTTCTTTACGTTGTAAAAGACGTTCGTGAGTAAGATTAAAAAAAGACAAGTCCCTATCCTTAATTTGGTCATCTATTTTAGTTTCATACGCCTTAAATTCTTTTATATCTGACTTGAGAAAATAGCGTTTAAAAGGATCAATTTGGTTTAAGTAATCTTTATAGACGTTTTTAGAAAAATCATCATTTATATCTTTAGGGCTAAAATGACCTTGATCAATCACATAAGTAATTAATTGTATTAAAAGTTTATCTTTATCGTCTCCATCTGCATCAATCTTTTTTGTTGTAAAGCTACATGATGCAAAAGCTAATAATAATGTAAGTAATAAAATGTTATAATTCCTTTTCATATATCTAAGTACTTGATTCGGTTTTTTAATTATTCAACTAAAATAAAGAAAAAACTATGCCAACATCACAGTTTCTCTACTAATTTTTTGTTAAACGCTGTAAAATAAGAATTTCAAGATGAATTTCCTTACTTTTGTTATGAATTAATTTGGAAGCATAAATGCATAAAAAACCTTTAATTTTAATTACAAATGATGATGGTATCACTGCTCCAGGTATTCGCACACTTATAAAAATAATGATCTCTTTTGGAGATGTTGTTGTTGTTGCTCCAGATAGTCCACAAAGTGGTATGGGGCATGCTATAACTGTAAATGACACTTTATATTGTAAGCAAGAACATATAGATGATGGACCCCAAAAAGAATATAGTACTTCTGGCACACCTGCTGATTGTGTAAAACTTGCTATTCATGAATTATTAGACAGAAGACCTAGTTTATGTGTTTCTGGTATTAATCATGGGTCTAACTCATCCATAAATGTAATCTATTCTGGCACAATGAGCGCAGCTATTGAAGCTGGTATAGAAGGCATTCCAGCTATTGGTTTTTCTGTTTCTGATTATAATTGGGATGCAGATTTCTCCAAAACAGGGCCTTATATTAAAACCATTGTTAAAAACGTTTTAAATAATGGGATTCCAAATGGAATGGTGCTTAATGTAAATTTTCCAAAAACAGAAGGAAACTACAAAGGAATAAAAGTTTGTAGGCAAGCTAAGGGTAATTGGCACGAAAAATTTGATCGTCGAAAAAGCCCACAAGGGCGTGATTATTATTGGTTAGCTGGGAAATTTGTTAACTTAGATAGAGGTGAAGATACTGATGAATGGGCTCTAGACAATGGCTTTGTTTCTTTAGTCCCTGTACAATTTGATCTGACTGCACATTATTATATTCAACAATTAAACTCTTGGAATTTAAATGATTAAAAAAGAACTTAGTATTGGAATGTTAATAGGCCTTATTGCAAATGCTATTGGGTTATTGGTGACTGCAACAATTTTTGGAAATGGCGATGGATTTATGAAGGTAATAAAGGCAGCTATCGCTGAAGATTTTATTGGGAAACTTATAAGTTTAGGTGCCATATTAAATTTAATTGCATTTTTTGTTTTCATAAAAAAGAAACAAGATTATAGAGCCAAAGGAGTATTGCTAATTACTATTTTTATTGCTGTTTTCACCTTTATTGTTAAGTTATAGTTTATTAAATGAAGTATTACATTATTGCAGGAGAAGCCTCTGGAGATTTACACGGCGCCAACTTAATGAAAGCATTACAGAGTTTTGATTCTGATGCTGAATTTCGTTTTTGGGGTGGTGACCTTATGCATAAAGTAGACAAAAACTTAATAAAACATTATAAAGATTTAGCTTTTATGGGGTTTTTAGAGGTGATTTTAAATTTAAAAACCATCACTAAAAACTTAGGTTTTTGTAAAAATGATATTAAAGCATATAATCCTGATGTGATTATTTTTATAGATTATCCAGGGTTTAATCTCCGTATAGCTAAATGGGCAAAAGAAAACAACTTTAAAACTCATTATTACATTTCTCCTCAAATTTGGGCTTGGAAAGAAAACAGAATTAAAAGTATAAAACGTGATGTCGATAAAATGTACGTGATTTTACCTTTCGAAAAAACATTTTATGAAGACAAGCACAATTATCCTGTTGAGTTTGTCGGTCACCCTTTAATAGATGCCATTTCTGATCGTGTGCAAGTAGATGAACAAAGCTTTAGATCAGAACATAAATTAAACGATAAACCAATAGTTGCATTACTTCCAGGTAGTCGTAAACAGGAAATAAAAAAAATGCTATCTGTGATGTTAAGTATTGTTCCTGATTTCTCAGATTACCAATTTGTTATTGCAGGTGCACCAAGTCAAGATTATGATTTTTATAAGCAGTTCATAGATAATGCAACAGTACATTTTGTAAGTAATAAAACATACGATCTATTAAGTGTATCTTCTGCTGCTCTTGTAACTTCCGGTACTGCTACTCTAGAGACTGCTCTTTTTAAAGTACCCGAAGTTGTTTGCTATAAAGGAAGTTGGCTATCTTATGAAATCGGGAAACGCTTGGTAAAACATATTAAGTACATTTCGTTAGTAAATTTAATTATGGATAAAGAAGTTGTTACAGAATTGATTCAAAACGATTTTAATACATCTCAATTAAAACAAGAATTATCATCAATTTTAGAAAGCACAAAACGAGAGGCTTTATTTTCAAGTTATTTTGAGTTAGAAGAAAAATTAGGTGGCAAAGGCGCTAGTAATAAAGTTGCACAATTAATTTATAATTCTATAAATTAGTAAATGCGTCAACTCTTACTCATCTTAGTACTTTTAACAAGCTGTTTTACCTCGTGTAAATCTTCAAAACGAGCAATAACTAAAAGTGCAACTACAGGAGTAATTATTAAACCTAAAACTACCTATGCAATAGCAGATAGTATTATTAAATATTCTAAAACATTTAAGGGTGTTAAATACAAGTATGGAGGAACCGATAGAAAAGGGCTAGATTGCTCAGGGCTAATTTATTTAGCTTTTAAAAGTGAGAATATTTTTATCCCTAGAGTTTCTTATATAATGGCTAAAGAAGGAAAACCTATTTCTTTAAGTGATGTTATTAAAGGCGATTTATTGTTCTTTAAAACTACTAAAAGCACAAAACGTATTAATCATGTTGGATTAGTAATAGAATCAAAGCAAGATACTATTACGTTTATTCATTCTACTACAAGTAAAGGTGTTATAACTTCAACTTTATCAGAACTTTATTGGAATAATACATTTATAGAGGCACGTCGTATTTTATAGGATTTTTCTTATCTTCCAACAATGAAGTTGATAAATTCTATTCTTATTAAGCTTACTTTATGTCTCATTTTCGGTATTATACTAGAGTATTTTTTCTTTATTGATTATAGTTCGATCTTATATATCAGTTCTTTTTTAGTAATTCTTTTTGGTATTGCATATTTTATTTCAAGAAACAAACATATTCAACACATTGGGTTTGGAATCATAATTTATTCTACAACAATTTCAGTGGGAATATTAACCGCTACATTACATCAACAATCTAATTTCAAAAATCATTATAGTAAAAATATCGTTAAAGAAAATGATACTACAAATACGATTAGTTTCAAGATTAGAGAAACCTTAAAACCTACTAATTATCAAAACAAGTATATTATAGATATTCTAAGAATAGATGATCGTGTTACTTCTGGGAAGGCTTTATTAAATACTTCTATAGATTCTACAGTTTTAAAATTGAATATCGATGATATTTTTATAACAACATCTAATTTTAAAGCTATTAATTCACCTTTAAATCCACATCAATTTGATTATAAAAACTATTTAGAAAAGCAATATATTTATCACCAACTATCTCTTAACAATAATGAATTACTTTTAGTTAACTCTAAAGTACATACTCTTTTTGGATTTGCTTCAAGGTTAAGATCTACTATAAATTTAAAGCTTAAACAGCATAGTTTTAAAGCAAGTGAACTTGCCATAATTAATGCTTTATTATTAGGGCAACGACAGGATATTTCAAAAGAAATTTATAGTACTTATGCTGATGCTGGAGCAATACACATTCTTGCAGTTTCTGGTTTACATATTGGTATATTATTATTTTTATTCAACTTTCTATTAAAGCCTTTAGAGCGATTTAAATATGATAAAAATATTAAAGCACTGCTTATTGTTATTTTGCTATGGTCTTTTGCTATTATCGCTGGTTTGTCTGCTTCGGTTGTACGAGCTGTAACAATGTTTAGCATCATCGCAATTGCTATGAATTTAAAGAGGCCTACTAATATTTATAACACTCTAGCATTTTCAATATTCATTTTATTACTAATAAAACCAGAATTTCTTTTTGATGTTGGTTTTCAGCTCAGTTATTTAGCTGTATTTTCTATTGTGATACTTCAGCCTATGCTATATAATCTTGTCCACATTAAATACAAGTTTTTTGATTTTTTTTGGAAAATTTTCACAGTAACTGTAGCAGCTCAAATTGGGGTTATCCCAATAAGTTTATACTATTTCCATCAATTTCCTAGCTTATTCTTTCTATCCAATTTAATTATTGTGCCTTGTCTTGGATTTTTATTAGGATTAGGGATATTTATAATTATTTTATCTTTATTAAATGGTCTTCCTGATTTTTTAGCTTCGTTTTATGGTAGTTTAATAAGCTTAATGAATGATTTTGTTAGCTGGGTATCACTCCAAGAAGCTTTCTTATTTAAAAACATTTCTTTTAGCTTAAGTAATGTTATTTTAAGTTATCTATTAATTTCTACTCTTATTTACACGTTTAAAAGGAAAAACTATCGAAGTATTATCTCAGTGCTCAGTGTTATCTTAATAATTCAAGTATCAGCGCTTATAAACAAGCAAAAAGATATTGATTCTCGATTTATTATATTTCAAAAAAGTAAGTTTAGTATGATTGGTTTACAAAAAGGAAAATCACTTATTATTCATCATAATTTAAATGACTCTATTCTTATTAAAGATAACATACTTACAAACTATAAAGTAGGGGAACATATAAAAAATATGATGTTTGATTCGATACAATCGGTATACATTTTAAACAAGAAAAAGTTATTAATTGTCGATAGTTTAGGGATTTATAATATTACTGAATTTAAACCAGATATTGTATTATTAAGGAATTCACCAAAAGTAAATTTAAATCGTTTAATCGATAGCTTAACCCCTGATTTAATTATTAGTGACGGTAGTAATTTTAAAATCTATGAGCGGCGTTGGAAAAGAACAGCACATAAGAAAAAGCGCCTTTTTCATCAAACTAATGAAAAAGGCGCTTATATATTTAATTCTAACTCTTATTAAATCTCTTTAAACTCTGCTTTAAAAGAAGCATAGTATTTGTCAAATGCTTCTTGACTTGTTAATGTTTTATAAGCGTCCGTTTTAAATAATTTTAAATATAATTCTAATTCTTGTGGTTGTTTAAATCCTACAATTGGAGCTAATAAATTTCCTTGCTCATCCATAAAAACTATAGTTGGATATGCTCTTATTCCTAAATATATAGAAAATTCGTGTGGGCTATTTCTGCGATTAGCCAATTCTGCCTTATAACCTGGGTTTTTATATACTTTATTTTTAAAATTAATTTCAGAATTCCCCTCTGCATTAAATTTTACTGCATAGTAGTTTTCATTTACATATTTCACAACGTCAGGATTATGAAATGTTTTGCTATCTAGTATTTTACAAGGACCACACCAATTAGTATATGCATCCATTATAATCTTTTTTGGATTCTCTTTTTGAAGTGCAACTGCCTCTTCTAAGGTCATCCAGTTTATCTCTTGTGCTATAATATTAACAGATGTAAATAGGGTTAATATTATTAGAATCGTTACTTTTTTCATAATCGATTTGTTGTGATTCAGGGCTCAAACTTACTAAATATTACACTTTATTTTTAATGTTTAACTCAAAATTATGACTCTAACTACTTAATTCCGTGCATTAATTTCCTTAAACGTTTGTTTAGCAAAACCAGTAATAATGCAGAACCAAATGAGCTATATACAAAAATAGAGAAAAATCCAGACATGGAAATTGACTTTGAAATTTCATCAATATAACTCCCTATGATTCCTCCTGTGAAGTTAGCTACAAAATTAGCTAGATAAAATACACCAAACATCAATGCCATAATACGCTTAGGAGAAAGCTTATTTACATACGATAATCCTACTGGTGATATCGCAAGCTCTCCAACTGTATGAAAAAAATAAGCCAATATTAACCATATCATACTTACAGAAGCAGTTTTTGCTCCTATCGGAATTGTACTTGCTCCTATTGCTAACATTATAAACCCTATTCCCAGTAAAGAGAGGCCCATAGCAAATTTAATTGGTCCTGAAGGCTCAATTTTCTTCTTGTTTAATGTTTTCCACATTTTGGAAAATAAGGGCGCCAAAGAAATAATAAAAAAAGCATTTAAAGTTCCAAACCATGCTGTCGGAATTTCTAATGTTTCATTATTAAAATTCTTATAATTTATAACACCCATTGCTAACCAAATAATTATAAAACAAGCTCCAAGAAATATAATAGATAACGAATATGTTTTACCTATTTTTTTGCTTAAAAGCACAAATACATATGTAAGAATTAACATTGGAATAATAGTTAATATTAAGCTTACAATTCTAAATGTATTTATAGAAGTACTCGTAGTAAGTGATCTTTGAGTATAATCTTGAGCAAAGATGGTCATCGTACCTCCAGCTTGTTCAAATGCCAGCCAGAAAAACACTATAAAAAATGATAATATGGCTACAACAGTTAATCGATCACGTTCTATTTTAGGATACTTGCGTAATCGTAATACAATAAATAATATAATAGAAGTAAGAAAAGGTAGAATTATTCCTATTTTCTTCCAAATAGTATTCAATTCCAACACATTCCAACCAATAGTAGTAATTATTATTAGTATTACGTTTATCACCAATAATAAAGTGTCATTTGAAGTAAACTTAACTTCAACTTCTCCATATTTTTTTGCAGGTGATACTCCTTCTTTATTTCTAATTGGTTTCGTACCAATATCTCCAAATATTTTTTGTGCAAAATAAAATTGAAACATCCCTAAGAACATAAATAGTCCTGCAGCTCCAAAGCCCCAGCTCCAGCCAAAATCTGGATGTGTTCCTAGCCAACCGCAAATAATTATCCCTACAAAATAACCTGCATTAACGCCCATATAAAAAATGGTATAAGCCGCATCTTTTAGCACTAAATTTTTATCAGGATACATTTCTCCTAAAATTGGAGTCATGCTAGGTTTAAAAAAACCTGTGCCAATAATTAAAAAAGCAATTCCAGTATACAAGGTCATTTCTGTTTCAAAAGTCAACACAGCATGTCCAATAGTCATTAAAAGGGCTCCTATAAACACAGAATTTCTACTTCCTAGATATTGATCAGCTATCCAACCTCCAATTATTGGTGTTAAATAAACTGCTCCTGTATAAATTGCATATAAAACCAAGGCATCAGATCTACTCCATGCAAACCCTCCTGTAGTAGTTTCACTAATAAGAAACAACACTAAAATGGCACGCATACCTGTATAACTGAAACGTTCCCACATTTCAGTAAAAAATAAAACAAATAAACCTACAGGATGGCCTAAAAGTGTTTTTTGATTTTCTTCGGAACCTCCAAAGATTATAGGTGATGACATATACTTTGTTTAAAGACACTAATGTACTTTACCCATTAGCTTTTTCATTAATGGAGAAAACACTAATACTATTAAACCAGCTCCTAACGCATATTTAGCTATCAAGTTAAAGCCATCTGTATAAATCCCTAAAGTTTCTAAACCTCCAACATTTACATCTGTACTTTCAACAGCTAATTGTTTAGAGATAAAACCAACAATTTGAAATGCATAAGCTGAAGATAAGAACCAAATTCCCATCATAAAAGCCACAATACGTTTTGGAGATAAATCTGTAATTTTTGATAATCCCACTGGAGACATAAACAATTCTCCTATAGAAATAACTAAATACATTACTATTAGGTAAGCAAATGGTACTAAACCTTCTTCATTAGCACTTGCTCCACTCATTCCTAAAATATAGAAGCTTAAACCAGCTAAAAGTAAACCGAAACCAAATTTATAAGGTGTTCTTGGGTTTAAATTCTTTTTTGACAAATAAGCCCAGAGTAAAGAAATTGGAATTGCCAGAATAATAATAAACATTGAATTTAAAGAATTTGTTTGACTTGCATTCATAAATGTTAAATCAACATTTCTTGAAGCAAATAAGGTAATTACACTTCCCGATAATTCATGGAACCCCCAGAACATTGTCATGAAAAAAGTAATTAAAACTGCCATTATTAATTTCTTACGCTCCTCAACTGTAGCTTTAAATAAGATAGTTCCCAAATAAATAAGTACCGCGACGCCAATAAATTTGAAAATTAAACTTACTAATGTTTGATCTCCTAAAAAAGATTCTCCTCCTGCTATTGCTTTGTATGACGATAAAACATATGCGATTAAAGGCACTACAATTACAGCTATAATTGGAATTAAGTTTTTTTGAGGAATTCCTAATACTCTTTTCTCGTAAACTTCTTGGCTTGGCGGCAACCCTTCTTTACCAAAAACATTTTTCTTGATACCGCTCCAAAAGAAAATCAAACCCGTTAACATTCCTATTCCTGCCAATCCAAAGCCATAATGCCATCCATAAGTAGCTGCCAACCAACCACACAATAGCGGAGCAACCCAACCTCCTATGTTTATTCCCATATAAAAAATCGTAAAGCCAGAATCTTTTCGAACATCACCTTCTTTGTATAGTGCTCCGACAAAGGTTGAAATGTTAGGCTTAAAAAATCCATTACCGACGACAATAAATGCTAGTGCTAAAAAGAAAGCAATATCATTTTGAATAGCTAATACAAAATGCCCCAAGGCCATTAAAATACCTCCAAGAAAAATTGAACTTCGCATTCCTAATATTTTATCAGAAATTTGCCCACCTATAACAGTAGAAGCATAAACTAAAGAACCATAAGAAGCGTAAACCACTGCTGTAGCAGCATCTCGTTCTACTATTGCTTTAAAAATTTCTTGCACCATATAAAGCGTTAATAACGCTCTCATCCCATAGAAACTAAATCGTTCCCATAATTCTGCAAAAAACAAATAAAACAACCCTCTTGGGTGTCCAAATAAATCTTTCTGTTCAGGTGTATCTATAATATCTGCCATAAAATATAGTATTACTTAATAATAGTTAGTTATCCTTTAATATTGCTATTCACTTTTTCTTGCTTCTCAAGTTTTTCAATCTTATCACCTAATTTTTGTTCTATAAAACCTGTCATTTTTTTGTAGAGATGTAATCTTGTGTTTCCACCACTAATTCCATGATTTTTATCTGGATATAACATCCATTCAAATTGCTTATCTGCTTGGATTAAAGCATCTACCATACGCATCGTATTTTGTACATGTACATTATCATCTCCTGTACCGTGAATTAACAAGAAATCTCCTTCTAATTTGTTGACATGATTAATTGGTGAATTTTCATCATAACCACTAGGGTTTTCCTGTGGTGTTGTCATATAACGTTCTGTATAAATTGTATCGTAAAAACGCCAGCTTGTTACTGGTGCTACAGCTATTGCCATAGAAAATGTTCCTTCTCCTTTAAACAAAGCATTGCTACTCATAAAGCCTCCAAAACTCCATCCCCAAATACCTATTCTCTCTTCGTCTACATATGGTAATTCTCCTAATTTCTTTGCTGCAGCGATTTGATCTTCAACTTCATATTTACCTAGTTCATTTTGAGTCACTTTTTTAAAAGCAGCTCCTTTAAACCCTGTTCCTCTCCCATCTACACAAGCTATAATATATCCTTTTTGTGCTAAATGCTGGTACCAATAATCATTAGCCGCATTCCAACGGTTTGCTACTTGTTGTGATCCTGGTCCTGAATATTGATACATAAATAATGGATATTGTTTGTTTGGATCAAAATCTGCAGGTTTAATCACCCACATATTAAGATCATTCCCATTAATATTAATCGTACTAAATTCTTTTGCAGAAGTTTTATATTCGGTTAATTTACTCGCTAGCCTATCGTTATCGATAATACTTTTTACAATATTTCCATTTTTAGAGTTATTTAGCGTGTATTCCGGAGGTGTAGTTGCGCTAGAAAATGTATTGATAAAATATGTGAAATCTGCACTAAATGCAGCACTATTTGTTCCTTCACTTTTGGTTAAGCGTGTTTTATTTTTCCCATTTAGGTTAATAGAATACACATCTCGATTAATCGAACCATTTTCAACAGATTGATAGTATATTTTATTATTTTTCTTATTGTAACCATAATAATTAGTTACTTCCCAATCACCTTTAGTAACTTGATTAATTAATTCTCCTTTATCTGTATAATGATAAATGTGATTATAACCATCTTTTTCACTAGTCCATATAAAGCTATAATCTTCTAAAAACGTTAAATTAAAAGTAACATCAACATATGCATCATCTTTTTCGGCCAAAGCTAAGTTAGCTGTATTATTACTTGCATCAATCATCCATAAATCTAATTCATTTTGATGTCTATTCATGTATTGAGCACTTAAAACATTTGGTTTATTGGTCCATTTTATACGAGGGATATAAAAGTCGTTATATGACTTATTAACCTTTACAGGTTTAGTTGTATTACTTTCTAAATCATAAATATGTAGTGATACTACAGAATTATCTTCTCCTGCTTTAGGGTATTTAAATACTTGTTGTTGTTGGTATAAAGCTTGCCCGTAAATATCCATTGAGAACTCAGGAACATTTGCTTCGTCAAAACGTAAAAAAGCAATTTTGTTATTTGTTTTATTCCATTCAAAAGCACGAACAAAACCAAATTCCTCTTCATATACCCAATCGGTAATTCCGTTTATAATTTTATTTTTTTCGCCATCAAAAGTAACCTGTGTTGTTTTTCCAGATTGTAAATCTTTTACATATAAATTATTATTTAATCCAAAAGCAATTTTATTACCATCAGGAGATAACGTAGGCTCTTGAATTAAATCATCTGAAATAGAAGTTAAAGTACCACTTACTGTATCATAAACATAATAATTACCTAGTCTTGAACGACGAAATACAGGGCGAACATTAGTCGCTAAAATTATTTTGCTTTCGTCTGCACTAAATGTATAATTTGAAAAATTTTGAATAGCATCGATAGAGGCCGAACTAACTAATGTTTTTACTTTACTTAGTGTTTTATAATCATAAATATCGATAGTAGTTGTATTATTAGTCCTATCTCTATTTAAAACCGAATATTGTTTTCCGTTATTCATAGAATGAAGCGATGCCATCCCTTCTGTTCTAAATGAACCGTTCCAAATTTCTTCTAATGTTATATCTTTATTTTGAGCTGAAGTAAAAGCCGCTATAGAGAAAAATACGACTATTAGTAATTTTATACGTTGCATTAAAAAGTATTTATTTTATAAAGTGATGCCAAGTTTACTAAAAAATAAGCAAAAAACCCTAACTATTAACAGTAAAATCCTGTTTATAGTGACAAGTTTCTCAATATTCATACCAAGAATAGTATCTTTGTTAATCTAAACAAAATTTAATGCGTAACTCAATTTCTGGTTTTTCTAAGTTATCTAAATCCGAAAAAATTGATTGGATTGTTAACTCTTATTTTTCTGATAAAGAACAAGCAAAACATATTTTAAAACAGTATTGGAATTCTGATAAAGGATTACAACAACTTCATGATGAATTTATAGAAAATACGGTTTCAAACTTCTACCTTCCTTTAGGAGTAGCTCCTAATTTTTTAATTAATAATTCTCTTTTTACGATACCAATGGCTATCGAAGAAAGTTCTGTAGTAGCGGCTGCAAGTAAAGCTGCTAAATTTTGGTTAGACAGAGGGGGGTTTAAAGCTTCTGTGCTTTCTACTTCAAAAATAGGGCAAGTGCATTTTATATATAATGGTGATTTTGAAATACTAAATTCTTATTTTAATTATATAAAACCCCAATTAATCAAGGATACAAAATCCATCACTAAAAACATGGAACAACGTGGTGGTGGTATTACAGATATTGTTCTGAAAAACAAAACAGAATCTTTAAAAGGTTACTATCAATTGCATGCTACTTTTGAAACTTTAGACGCAATGGGAGCGAATTTTATAAATTCGTGTTTAGAACAATTTGCTAAAACCTTTAAAACCGGAGTAAAAAATTTTAAAGAATTCTCTGAAACTGAAAGTGATATTAAAATAATAATGAGTATCCTTTCTAATTATGTTCCAGAATGTATAGTAAGAGCAGAAGTAAGCTGCCCTGTTGAAGAGTTAAATGAAGATAAAAATGTAGCTCCTGAAATCTTTGCCGAAACATTTGTGCAGGCTGTAACCATAGCCGAAGTAGAGCCTTACCGGGCTGTTACACATAACAAAGGCATTATGAATGGTGTAGATGCTGTTGTTTTAGCCACTGGAAACGATTTTAGAGCTGTTGAAGCTTGCATCCATGCTTATGCCTCTAGAAATGGTAATTATTCAAGTTTAACTCATGCTACAATCGACAATGGTATTTTTAGGTTTTGGATTGAAATTCCGTTAGCATTGGGAACCGTTGGCGGCCTCACCAATTTACATCCCTTAGTTAAGCTATCGATGGAAATGCTTGGTAATCCAACAGCTAAAGAATTAATGGAAATTATAGCTGTATCTGGTCTAGCACAAAATTTTGCAGCTTTACGTTCTTTAACAACAACAGGTATTCAAGAAGGGCATATGAAAATGCATTTAATGAATATATTAAATCAATACAAAGCTACAGCTTCTGAAAAACTAACTCTAATAGAACATTTTAAAACTAACATTGTAACACACAATGCTGTTGTTGAAACTTTAGAGGAACTAAGAATTAAGAACTAATATATGCCTACTTATAAAAGTAACGGGAAATTATTACTTACAGGAGAATATGTTGTTTTAGATGGTGCTTTATCTTTAGCATTGCCAACCAAGTTCGGGCAATCTTTAACAGTAAATCCTTCAGTTAAAAATAGTATAACCTGGCAAAGTATTGATCATAACAATAAAGTTTGGTTTGAAGATATTATAACAGCCGGCATTTCTAAGTCTAAAAACGATATTTCTAAGCGTTTAATTCAAATATTAAATGTCGTTAACGATCTTAATCCAGAATTTTTCAACCTTAAAAAAGGGTATCATATCACAACACGATTAGATTTCCCTAAAAATTGGGGCTTAGGTACTTCTTCAACATTGATTAACAATATTGCCAGTTGGTTAAATTTAGACCCCTATAAGTTACTTGAATCTACTTTTGGAGGTAGTGGTTACGATATTGCTTGTGCTCAATACGATAGTCCTATTACATACCAATTAAACAACAACTTAAAAGAAATAAATACTGTTAATTTTAATCCAGAATTTAAAGCTCATTTGTTTTTTGTTTTTTTAAATAAAAAACAGAATAGCAGAGATAGCATCATTCAGTACAACAAAAACAAGTTTAATATAAAACCTGTTGTTTCTGAAATCAATGCAATTACTAATCAAATTATACACTGTAAAAATTTAGTAGATTTTGAAACTTTAATTGAAAAACATGAGCAGATTATTTCAAAAATCATTAATCTAAAACCTATAAAAGAAAATCTATTTTCAGATTTTAACGGTGCGATAAAAAGCCTTGGTGGCTGGGGTGGTGATTTTATTTTAGCAATTTCAAAAAAAGATCCTTCATCTTATTTTAAAAGTAAAGGGTTTCATACTATACTTAAATATTCTGATATGATTTTATAAAAAAAGCTTCACCAAAGTGAAGCTTTTAAATATATTTTTATCTTACTATTTGTTAGTAAAATGTTGCTCTGTTGTCTTCAATATCAGCAGCTTTTTTCAAAGCTTCATATAATGCTGTTACAGATTGGTTAGATTTAGCAACTCCTATTCTGTTTGCAGCTGCTTGATAGTTTGGTAATTCTGCTGCTGGAGTTATTTTAGTTACTTGCACAATAAATACTCCTGAGTTTCCATCGATTAATTGAGATGTTTCTCCTTCTTCCAAACCAAAAGCAGTTCCTATTACTTTAGGCTCAAAACCAGCACCAGTAAGCGTTGTATTTTTCATATTTAAAGCCAATGCTGTTTTAACTGTTTGGCCTTCTGCAGCAGCGATCTGCTCCATAGTTCCAGCCACAATTCTATTTTTAATAATTTCAGCCTTTTTTTGTTTTCTTATTTCTGGGATCGCTGTAATTGATGCATTTTCGACACTCATCAATCCTTTAGGCTTTTTTGCATTTAATATTGCTATGGCATAACCTCCTCCAGGAATATTAAAACGTTTAATATCTCCTACTTCTGTTTCTTTTTCAAAACTCCATCTTACCATTGCTCTTTGAATCCCTATTCCAGGAATATTTTCATCTAATTCTTTTATTCCATTCACAGGACGTACAGTATATTTATTTGCTTCTGCTTCATCATTAAAATCTTTATTTGCAACAGCAATTTCAAATTTAGAAGTCGCTTTAAACACTTCATCAATTGTTTCTTCAGATGGGTCTATTCTCTTTGCTAATGTTGCTACCTTAAGAACTTTTTGTTGGTTTTTCTGTTCTAATATTTCAGTAATGTGGAATCCATAAGTAGTTTTTACAACTTCTAAATCTCCTCTTTTATTTTCAAAAGAAAACTTACTCATTTCTGGGCCTACAATTCCAGAATTATACGCTAACTCTATCTCTCCATTAGTATTTTTTCCAGGAATTAGATCTGAAGATAACTCTAATAGGTCATTAAATTTAGAACGATTTCTTTTTAAAATAGTTAAAATACTATCTGCAGTTGTTTTTGCTTGATCTTCTGTTTTAACAGTAGCTGGATCTTGACCATTTCCAGGTACAAAAGGAATTAAAATGTGTCTTACCTTTACAGAATCTGGTAACTGTCTTGCTTCGACTACCTTTGTGATTTTAAACATATTACCTTCTCTATATGGTCCGTAAGTATCTCCTTTTTGAAGGTTAAATAAGCTATCTGAAGCAATTCCTAATTGATTTTTATATTGAAAATTATCATTATACTGTATTGCAGATTCTTCACTAATTAAAAATCCAGCGTTGTCTTCTGTATTTTTAAACCCTACTCTCCCATCTTTGTTATCTAAAGATGTTATTAAACTTTGCTTAATAGCGTTTTCATCTTCTAATGAAGCTGTTTCTCTAAAAACAACATAAGATAAATCTCTAGAATTTTCAATTTCATATTTAGATGGGTTATCATTAATATATTTAGTAATATCTGATCTTGTAACTGTTATTGTGCTATCTGGAATTAGTACATATGGAATTTGAACAAAATTCACATCTACATTATCATTAGTTAATTTATGATCTAACTCTCCTTCTGTAAGCGTTCCTGTTAGACCAGCTCTAATCATATTAAAATAACTTTCTTCTATACCTCTAGTTGCAATCTGAGATTCATATAATTCAACCCAAGTTTGATAGTTTATAGGTGATCCATTTAAAAACCCTTGTTCTGGAGATATTTCTTTTAAATTCGCTATGAACTCATTTAATTTACCTTCATCAAATAAACCTGCTTCATTTTGAAATTCAGGAAACGTACCTAAATTTCGTTCTAATAAACTTCTCATTTGATCTCTTTCTACAGAAATTCCGAGTGCATCATATTGCTCTTGTAAAATCACTCGTCTCAATTCTTGATCCCAAACAAAATTCATTGCTTGAGAAGTAGATCCTCCTCTAAATTGTCTCTGTGCATTCTCTACTTTAGACATGAACTCTTCACGTCCTATATCTGTACCATTAACTGTAGCGACAATATTTTGTGACTTACTAGAAAAATTAGTACTTCCGTCAAAAAGACCTGAAAGTATAAAAGCAAATAACGCTAATGCAATTACTAGTATTAAAACTAAAGATTGTTGTCTAATTTTATTTAAAATTGCCATTTTATTAAAATTTATTTTTTTGTAAATATAGTGGGCGAAAATACCATTTTAAACGTAATAATAAAAGTAGTTTGATAGATTAATTATGCAATTACCAAATTTTATTCTTCTTCTAATATTTCTAAAGAAACCACATCTATTTTAGTTGTAGATGCCTCAATAATAGTAAATAAGAAATTTTCAATTCTTACTTTTTCATTTTTCTCAGGGATTTCTTCAGTAGTATTTACTATTAATCCACTTAGTGTTTCATAATTTTCGTTTTCAGGTAAGTTAAGTTTATAAGTTTCATTCAAGTAATCAACTTCTAATCTTCCTGAAAAATTATATTCCGTATCGTTTATTTTTTCATCTAATAGCTCAATGGTATCATGTTCGTCCTCAATCTCTCCAAATAACTCTTCCACTATATCTTCTACAGTCATAATACCCGAGGTTCCTCCATATTCGTCTAATACGACAGCAACGCTTTTACGTTTTTTAATTAAAACATTAAGTACATCTTTTGCTAACATTGTTTCCGGAATCAACTCAGTAGGTTTAATTATAGATTTTATAGTTTTTGGTTTTTTAAATAGATCGAAAGAATGCACATAACCTAAAATATCATCGATTGTATTTTTATATACCATTATTTTAGAATAACCAGAGGTTGTAAATAATTCTTTTAATTCTTTAAGAGAATCATGAATTTCTACTGCCACTAATTCTGTTCTAGGAATCATCACTTCTCTTGATTTTACATCTGAAAACTCTAATGCATTCTGAAAAATTTGAATTTCACTATCGACTTCAGCGTCTTCTTCAACAGATTTCATCTGCTCATTAATATAATTACCTAATTCGACTTTTGTAAACGCCAGTTGCACTTTATCTCCTTCTGTTTTAAAGCAATATTTTAAAACAATATCTGAAACCCATATTACAAAATTAGAAATAAGCGAGAATAGCATATAAAACAGATAAGCCGGAAACGCAAATATTTTGAGGAATGTATTAGCATAAATCTGAAAGAATACTTTGGGCAGGAATTCTGCAGTAAAAAGTATAATTAAAGTTGAGATTATTGTCTGTGTTAACAAACTCAAATCCGTAAGTATATAATTTAAAAAGTTATTATTTGTTGGAAGAAATAACTGAAACCAATTAACTAATACTTCTCCCATATAAAACCCGTAAATAACCAATGCTATATTATTTCCAATTAACATTGTTGCTATAAACTTAGAAGGTTTCCTTGTTAGTTTTTCAAATATTCTTGCTAGAAACCCTTGTCGCTTTTTTTCAATCTCTATGTGTATTTTATTAGATGACACATAAGCAATTTCCATTCCTGAAAAAAAAGCTGAAAATAATAAGGATATAATTATAATGATACTATAGGAGCTCATTTTTAAAGTTTGCCTCTATCGCTAAACCTCTTGGCATATTTTTTTCTAAAGAAAAACATAGAGACAGCCAAAGCTGCAAAAACTAAAGAGATATAAGCTTTATTTCTATCAGAGCTCCATTTATTAATTGCATCAAACAAAAATAAGGCTCCAAAAACTAGATAAGCGTACTGTAAAACTTTTAGTAATTTCATTTTATATTTTTAATGTAAGCAAAGATAAGAATTATTCTTCTATATCAAATTCACTTGAGCCACCAAGAACTATAGGGCTTTCAAAATCTTTATCTGAATCAAAAATATCGCCAAAACCAATTCTATCTTTAGATCTGAAATTTGTTGAAAAATTAGTAAATACCCATTCTCTATTTTTATCGTAAAAAAGTTGATCTGTAATAATTGTATCATTAGTATGAGTTACAAGAACTACATTACCTCTTAAATCAATTATACCCGTTCTTTCATACACAATTGCATAATCTGCAGTTATATTGCTTTTGTTATTATTTTCATCATACAGGTATAGATTAACTTTTTGTGGAAACTCATAAAAAGGAAAATCTCGATTAGAATAATTTATTATTCTTTCACTAATAAGATTAGCTTTTAAAATGCCAGAATCTATATATCTCACATTAGCATCTTCATTAATAGTTATGGGTTCGTTAGCTTTTAAACCTATATTTTGAATCTCTTTAATATTGTTTTGGCAAGAAAAAAATATGGTCATAGTAAAGACTATGACCATATTTTTAATTACATATTTATAATTATATTTCATTTATAAATTAGGCACTTTAACACTTGCTCCAATCCAACATTTCAAGTTAATAGTAGTTCCTTGTTTATTTTGAGAAAAAATATCTCCTCTAGCCGGTGCTAATGCACTCCAGTTTGCTATACTCCTATTAATGAGAGACCTCATATTTGCATCAACTCTAGCTCCTTTTCTAGCTTCTTGTACTGCATACCAATACGTTGCCCTTTTATCAAAACTATTATCTCCACAACTATTTGCACTTGCAGCATACATTTGAGCTATTGCTAAATATGCTCTTCCTAATGATGGATTTTCTTTTAATGCTTCTCTATAATATTTTCTTGCTTGACTATACTTTTTTGCTTTCTTTAATTTACCAGCTAAACGCTCTAAAATCTTAGCTTTTTCAAAGCTATCAGTTTCCAACTCTATTGCTTGTTTGTAATATACAAGTGCTCCTTCTGCATCTCCAATTTTATCTTTAAGTATTCCTAAATAATATGCAGTATTTGCATCGGGCTCTATTGTGTTTTTTTGTTCTACAATTTTAACAAACAACTCACTATCTGTACATTCTTTTGCATATAATCTATTCATTGCTCTTTGTAACCAAACCCCGTCATCTTTATTTTCATCATAGTTTCTTTCGTAAAGTGGTATCAGGTTTTCGCAATTAGCTCTTATCCCTAAATCGCTATCCATTCCTTTTACAATCTGAGCGTATCCTCTTAAATAACTATTATAAGAGTTTAATTTACTTTTATCTCTTCTAGATAATTTTTCATCTTCATTATCTTCGTTTCCTGTAAGGCCTTTTTCAGAGTTGAATTTATTTAATTCATTCGTATAATTTTTAACTTCAGATTCAACTTTTTCTGAAACCTCATCATATTTTGTAAATAAATTCTCAGCAGAATAACTTCCTTTATCATAAAGCTTTACAGCTAGTTTAAAATAAGTATATATACTTTGAGGGTTTTTAAATGTTTTTAAATCTGTTTTATATGCACTATCAAACTTATCATATAATTCTTGATCAGTTTTGTTTAATATCTTTCTATTATCATAAAGCAATTGTGCTATTTTAGCCATATACTGCCCCTTAGGTGTTCTACTAGCATAATGCATACTTCTTTGCTCATATAATTTTATTAAATCGTTAACAAGAGTAGCTTTATCTGTACCAGATGATTTTTTAATTAATGCTTTAAGAACTTTATCTCCATTAGTATAAATAGCTAAACTATACTTTGGGTTTCTATTTCTTATCTCATTTAAATATTTATAAGCTTCATCAAAATTTTTATTTTTTGTACTCTGATCAAGTTGCGATAATGTTAATATATCTTCTTCGCCTGGTTCTTGAGCAGCTACAAAATTAAAAGCTAAAAAAAGAGCAGCTACTAAAAATGTAATTTTCGTCTTCATGATTTCTCTGTTATTATGTGTTTTATTCTCTATTATTTAAATTTCCTTTTTCTAAACCACCTATCATTTAAGGATAGACTTAATTGGACGTTCACAAAATTTTCTTGAACTAAATTTTGATTTGTTGTCCCTCTTTGACCTAGCTCTACTGAAATATTAGCATTAGAAAAAGCTGGGCCTACTGGTAATCCTAAACCAAAAGATATGCCAAACTCCTCAATAGATTCATTATTTATTATCAATCCTGTTTTCTCATAGTTTAATCCTGCTCTAAAAACAATCCTTTTCCAGTAACCAAATGAGTTATATTGTGGGATAAAAAAACCTCCTATAGCAAATTTAGATGCATCTTCAAACGATGTATTATCAATTTCAAATGTCCTATTTGAAAATTCACTAGCTTTAAGAAATGTATACTCTGCACCTACAAACCACTTTCTTTGCTTGCCTATCCCCAAACCAAAAGTTGCTTTAGTAGGTATTGTTAAATCTGTTTCTCTTAACCCAAGAGCATCTAGATCTGCTTCAATTTGATTGATAACGACTTGAGCACCTGAAGTTTGATTAAAAACAATCGTAGCAAAAGTTCTTTCATTATCCGATTTTAAATCTGATTTTGGAGAAAAAGTCGCTGCTGTAGTTAATTGTAAATTTTCAGTAAGCATTGGCTTGTAAGTTAACCCTATATTATAACTAAAGCCTGTTAAGTCTGATTCATTTATTTCTCTACTTTGGTTTTGCAAAAGAGTTCCATCTTCAGCAAATAAAAATTCTACAGAGTTATTAGTTATTCTTCCAAAATTATAATTAAAATCTATTCCTAAACTTAAGTTTTTGGTTATTTGATATCCCAGGCCTAAAAAAGCTCTATTCACACCTCCATCTCCAGAAAATTGATTATTCAATCTATTTTGGTCGTCTAAAGCTTCTAGTTCATATCCAACAGAAGTAAAAGGTAACAAACCGAAGCCTATTCCTAGTTTCCCTATGGGAAAGGAAAAACCTAAATAATCGAAAGTAGCTGTATTTGTTTTATCGGACCCTGTACTACTTTCCAGGTTAATACTAGAGCTAGAGCCTCCAACAGTAAATTTTACAGGCCTACTTTCTCCATTAAGAGATCGCAATTTATTACCTCCATAAGAAGCAGGGTTACGAAAGTTAAAATGAATACTATCTGTATAAATGCTCAACCCACCCATGCCTCTATTTTCGGCAGTGCCTTCAAATATAAAGTTTCCTATCCCAAAAAAAGAATAAGGTGAAGCTGTACCTCGCTGTTGCGCATATACATTTAACGTTAAAAGCGTTATTAAAACTAAACAGTTTTTTTTTATCATTGAATTAAATTATATTCCAAAATATGGTTTAGGCCTTGCAAAAGAAAATTGGAATCCGCAAATATGGTATTTTTTAATCGCTTTGACAAGAAATCCGTATCTCCACCTGTTAAAATAACTGTTAAATCTTTGTGATTCTTTTTGTATTTCTTAACAATTCCTTCTATTTCCGCAATAATGCCATTTATTACACCCGAATGAATAGATTCTTCTGTTGATTTTCCAACAATACCTCTTGGATGCTTAGGTTTTAATAACGGTAAATTAGCCGTTAAATTATTTAATGATTTATACCTCAAATCAATTCCAGGAGATATAGCACCTCCTAAATAAACGTTTTTATTATTTATAAAATCAAAAGTGATGCATGTTCCAGCGTCAATTATAAGCACATTTTTAACTGGATATCTATTTACAGCCGCACAAACTAGAGCTATTCGATCAACTCCTAAAGTTTTAGGAGTTTCGTATTTGTTATTAAAAGGGATCTTAAGATCAGAAGTTAAAACAAGTAAATCAATCTTTTTTTTTATTGACTCCAAAACAGTTATATCTATTCTAGCAACAGATGAAATAATTCCTCTACTAATATTTTTAAATTCAACTATCAGGTTCTCAAATTCATTTAAAAGATTATTTAAATTAGTAATATTTTTTTTTAAAAGCTTTCCTTCTTGAAAAACAGCTAGTTTCGCATTTGTATTTCCTACATCAATTACTAAATTCATCTCTTAATTTAAGGCTGTAAATTTACAAAATCATTTTTTATAAATTTTCTTTTGGCGAATCGTAAAAATGAATATATATTTGCATCCGCTTTAGCGAGGTACCTTAGCTCAGTTGGTAGAGCAACGGACTGAAAATCCGTGTGTCCCTGGTTCGATTCCTGGAGGTACCACTTAAATTAACCCTTAACTATTTGAAAATCAAATTTTTAAGGGTTTTTTAGTTTATAGAAGAGACAACATTAGGGACAACAATGGTGAATTTAACCAAAAATTAACCCAACTTAATCTATCTGAATTCAATCTATCCTCGTTCACTATATATAATATACTCACCTACTAACATATTACAAAGAACATATCCTTAAAAAACTTTAAAGCTTTTTTATCCAGTTCAAAAAAAGTCTGTGGTTTCAAAGGTCATTTTTTTCGAGAGGGGGCATCCAGAGATATTACTTAGCCCCAACCCTTCAAACGGGGGTACCTCAAGAATCCGACACATGAAAACAAAAATGAGACAACCTCAAAAAAAATCTTAGTATACTTTTTTTCAATCCTAGAAATATTGCCTACCTCCATATTTTTCATTAATTATGTAGTAGTAAAATATTGATTAGCGTTAGCTATTTATTCTTGTCAAGGAAAACTGGTAATTTTTAGATGCACAAGGTAGATAGACTTAATGCTCATGCTATGGCGTGGGCTTAGTTTATTTGTGCATTGGGTATACCAGTACCTCCTTGACGGTAAGCTACAGTTCCACGCTTATTTGTTTAATAATCTTCACTTTGGGACTGGGTGGTTTAAATTTTACCCAATGAAAACCAATTCGTTAAAAACATTGCTGTTTTATTTCTTAGTATTATTGTCATTTGTTTCATGTAGTAGCAATGATGATAACTCTCACCAATCTAGCCTTTCAGAGTCTTTAGCAAATACTCAATGGGTCTTTAATCATTACGAATTCATTCAGGAGACAACAACATCAGAAGACTTACAAAATCCAATCTATGGCGAGATTGGAGTTGATTTTTCAGTAGACGAAGTTGAAAACAGAACGGAAGTATATTGGAAAGATTTTGTAATTACTTTCAATGATGACAATACTGGTACAACACAAGATTTTACTCATTTAAGTGATAACCAGATGCACCCAATGGAATGGAGCTTGATTGATGGTAGTAAAATTAGAATCATCTATCAAATTTTTGACCAACTAGACCCAGATACAGCTGATACACACATTATAATTCTTGAGAATGTAAACTTAGTAGTTAACACTTTTACATATGAACAAGAATATTTAACCCATGTAGGCGGTGGTCTCTATTCTAAGCATTATGGAAGATATATTTTCGATTGATAGTATTACATATCAGAAGCAACTTCGGGAGGTTTTTAAAGCTTTAGAAGTGAAAGTGAAAACGCAGACCTCTAAACAGATTAAACTCGGTTATCAGCAGCGTAATGAGCTTATATCTCATGTTTTATCTGGATATAAAAATGATGAGAGACTACTAGCTAAAAAACTAGAATGGGAAGGTACTGGAAGAGAACTACGTGTCGTAAAATGGGTATATGAGTTAATGAGGAGTAAGAGAGACTTATATGGGTATTTTCAGAACCCAAAAGAAATAACAATGAAACTAGAGAGCTTAATAAAACTTTCAGAAGAGAAAGAGCTCTATGAAATTTCTAAATTATTAAACCATTGGTACTCTAAATTAATAGTTAATGTATTAACTGAAATTTAATGACTCCATTCAAAACAATATTAATTAAACATTTCCAATTATCATGAAAAAGAAAGAAATAGTGCTTAACAAAAACATAGTTCAATTCGTTTTGTTAGCAATAATTGCTCCTTTGATACTAACTTTTATATTAGAGCACTTCGGAGAGTTCAAAGCATCATCTTTAGGAGAAACCAGCTATAATGTTCACAAGGGGAGTAACTACAAAAAAATTAGATTACATACGAGAACGTTTCATACAGTTTTCGGAAACAAGATTGAAGAAAACCTTTATAAAAAGAATATTCCTGCATATAGAGAAACCAAAAAAGGGACTCTGCTTGTATCTCCAAATTATGGTAAACAAATACGCTATTATGCAAAAGCAGTGGTTGCGGATATAGCATATCCAATTTCTTTTAGTCTAATTATTATAGCAATTTTTATGTTTAGGAGAAAGTTTGCCTTAAAACTGAATTAGACGGATTTAGTAATACGCATATACATTAGGGCATTTTTTTAGTAAAAATGAGTCAAAAATGTGAGGTTGAAGGGTAGGTTGACTCTGGGTTGAACATAATAATGTATAAAACAAGTAGTAATACTTAGAATAAGGAGTTAGGTTATGGAAGAGAAGAAACTAAGCGTGTTTGCCTAATCTAATAAATATTGAAAGTCCTTTCGGAAAAAATAGGAAAATTCGCTACATTTACAAATAGAAAATAGACGCAATAAAATACGTTTATTAAATAGTTGTACTGCATTTGAAAAACTATGTTCGAACTTTTAGAAGGACTTATTACCAAACCATTTAATACATTTTTAGGAATAATTATTCTCTGGGGAGTCTTCTATTTAGTTTTTGTTAAACTACTAAAATTAAAGGGTTCTATTTGGCATTGGTTTGAGTATTCTTGGATTTTTGTAGGAGTTTTTGGTGTTTTATTCTTGGTCGCCGAAAACAGAAAAAACAGAAGTGTAAATCGACTAGAAATTATTAATACTCGATTAAAGAATGATGTAAAAGATTTGAAAAATTATTCTGAAATTTCAAATCATTGTTTTAAATACAATAATAGTGGGTTGCTATCTCAAGAAGTGTTTGATAAAAGGCAAGCAGAACAAGATTCTGTTTGTTCATGGATGAAAAAAGTAACGGCTATGGCAGAAAAATCAATTAATAACAATTACATCATACTTGATAAAATCCCTGTAATAAACATAGAGAATTATCAAGCACTTACAGAATATAAACATGTGCTTATTGACCATCAAAGAATAAACGAGCAAATTAAAAATCGTGAGGAACTAATTAAAATAATAAATGATGACTTCTGGGAAGGTTATAAATATACTTTTGGAATTCTATTTCTAATTATTGCTTTCGCCTTAAGACTAACAATTGCTAGTAAAAAAATATCTGAAAAATAAATGAATAGACCGCAAACAATACAAATCTTTTTACCTGATGGTTCACCAAGGAGTGTGAAAATTGCTGAAATAACTAACAGAGTTGTAAAGGCTGTTTTAGTCCCACGAAATAAGCTTGAGTACATTTCAACAAGAAATGAATTGAATAATGTTGGTATTTATTTCCTTTTTGGTGAATCTGCTGAAAAAGCAAAACCTATAGTATACATTGGAGAGGCTGAAGATTGCCTTGATAGACTTAAGCAACATAATAGAACTAAAGAATTTTGGAATTATGCCGTAGTTATGATTTCTAAAATAAATGCTTTTACTAAGTCACACGCTAAATACCTAGAGCACATAGCTATCAAACAAGCTAAAGAATCTAACAGATATGAGACTGAAAATATATCAGCTCCTAGTAAACCTTTCGTAACGGAATCTATGGATGCTGACTTGCTTGATAGCTTCGATACAATAAAAATACTTCTTTCTACACTCGGTTTTCCAGTTTATGATAAAGTAGGCAAAGAGCAAATTACATCTAAAGGGCTATTAATACTAAAAGGACGCAATATAAAAGCAGAAGGAGACTTAATAGACGACGGTTTTGTTGTATTCAAAGCTTCACAGGTAAAAAAAGACACCGTTCCATCTTGTCATGAATATTTAATTAATTTAAGACAAAAGCTTCTCCAGAATGAAATTTTAATTGAAAAAAATGATGTATATGAATTTACTCAAGATTATGTGTTTAATTCGCCAAGTACTGCTGGAGGAGTTGTTTTAGGACGCTCAACAAATGGATGGACTAAATGGAAAAATAAAGATGGAAAAACATTGGATGAATTAAAAAGGAAATAAAAACACAATTCAACAATGACTATATTTCAAGAGCTTTCTCCTACCCACCGCCGCTCAATAACTCATTTGAATTAAATGAATATTTTCATTAAATATTAATGAGTAATTATTAAGTTTACATAGGGATAAAATCCGTTCAGAAGTATGAACCGAATTAAAGAAGTTCTAAAAGATAAAGGAATTAGTCAGACTTGGCTTGCTAAAAAATCAGGAAAGAGTTATCCCGCTATCAATGACTACGCAAGAAACAAAAGACAACCGAGTCTTGAAGATTTATACAAAATCGCTGAAATTTTGGATGTGAGTATTATGCAACTTTTAATAGACAATAAGAAAGATAAATAATGGCAAAAAAGGTACAATCAATAGAACCAAATATAGCCGATTTAGCTAATGGTTGGCTTAAATCATATAAACTTGACTATAAGTTAGAACAAGAATCATTAAATACTGAAATTGACAAAGCTCTTTCAGACTACTTTACAAAAAATGGTGGAACAGGAGCAAATAGACCAGATGCCAAACTTTTAATTCAAGATAAAAATTTGGAAGACTTCCCAATTCTTATTGAATACAAAGGCTATAAGGACAAACTTGTAAAACTTGATAAGGAAGAGCAAGTAGAAAACAGAACTTCAAAAAATGAACCTCATTTCAAAAACATAAACTCTTATGCCGTAAATGGTGCAGTACATTATGCAAATGCGATACTTCATCATACAAGTTACACTGATATTATTGCCATTGGAATGACTGGGTATAAAGGTGAAACAGGTAAAATTCATCACGAAATTGGAGTTTACTATGTTTCAAAAAGTAACTTAGGAGCAGGACAAAAAGTTGATGATTACACCGACTTTTCGTTTTTGTCACCTAAAAACTTTGATGTTTTTATTGAAAAAGTCAAAAATCTTCAATTATCGGAATCAGAACTTGACAAACTAAAAGAAAAGCGAGAAAAAGAAATAGACCAAACCTTAACGCAGCTCAATCAGCACATTTTTGACAATGAAAAAGGAATAAGTGAAAAAGACCGTGTATACTTAGTAGCTGCATCTATTATGGCTACTATTGGGGTTCCTAACAAAGTTACTGCATTAGATAAATCTGATTTAAAATCTTCAGCAGAAAAAGGGAATAAAGATGGCGATATAATTCTAAGAAAAATAAAAGCTTTCTTAGATGTAAAAGAAATACCCAACGAGAAAAAGCTATTTGTTACTAGAGCCTTGGATAATACGCTAACAACAGCAAATATCAACAAAGTTGAGAATGGAGAAAGCCAACTTAAAAGAGTTTTTACGAAAATAGTTGATGATTTAGGTATTTATTATAAAATTGGTCTAACTACTGATTTCACAGGAAAGTTATTCAACGAAATGTATGGTTGGCTAGGTTTTTCTCAGGACAAATTGAATGATGTTGTACTGACACCTTCCTATGTAGCCTCTCTCTTGGTTAGACTATGTCGGGTAAATAAAGATTCTTATGTATGGGATTTTGCTACAGGTTCGGCAGGTTTGTTAGTAGCAGCAATGAATGAAATGCTTAATGATGCAAAAAACACCATTACTTCACCAGATGAACTGACTCAAAAAGAACTCAAAATAAAAGCAGAACAATTGCTTGGTTTAGAGTTGTTGCCAGATATTTATATGCTAGCAATTCTTAATATGATTTTAATGGGTGACGGTAGTTCAAATATTCTAAACACAGATTCATTAAAAGATTTTGATGGTAAATATGGTTTTGGTAAACCAGATACTAAATTTCCTGCTGATGTTTTTATATTAAATCCACCTTATTCTGCTTTAGGAAATGGGATGAACTTTGTAGAAAAAGCTTTGGATATGATGAATAAAGGTTATGCGGCAATAATTATTCAAAATTCTGCTGGTTCTGGTAAAGCAATTGACTACAATAAAAGGATTTTAGCAAAACATACTCTAATAGCTAGTATCAGAATGCCAATTGACGTGTTTATCGGTAAGTCAAGTGTACAAACAAATATTTATGTTTTTAAAGTAAATGAAAAACACCATACAGATGAAATGGTCAAATTTATTGATTTTAGCAATGATGGTTATGCAAGGTCAAATCGGAAAAAAGCCAATACCAATTTAAAAGATGCCGACCAAGCTAAAGAACGCTATCAAGAAGTTGTAGACTTAGTTCGTTTTGGGAAAAGTAAACTCAATATTTTTACTGAAAAAGAATTTTATGAAAACACCATTGACCCTAAAAATGGTGCAGACTGGAACCAATCGGCACCAATTGACACTAAACCAACATTACAAGATTTTAAGAAAACCGTAACTGATTATTTGGCTTGGGAAGTAAGCAGTCTATTAAAAAATCAAGACGACAGCCTGGGAAAGTAATTTCCCCACTTAGCAATAGGTTAAGTGAAGTTGAGTGGGGTGAATTTAAAATTGATGATTTATTTGAGGTGCTTACCTATAAGAAAAGGTTTGATGCAAATAAAGTTACTGTATTAAAAAAAGGAAAGTATCCCTATGTGGTAAGAATGGGGTCTAATAATGGGCAGAAAGGTTTTATTAACGAAAATGTAGAGTTTCTAAACGAAGGTAACACTATCTCATTTGGTCAAGATACCGCTACCATGTACTACCAAGAAACACCCTATTTTACAGGTGATAAAATTAAAATATTGAAATCAAAGTTTAATCGTTTTTCTAAAAACAATGCTCAGTTTTTTATTTCCACAATGATGAGAGCTTTTAGTTCTTTTTCTTGGGGCAGTAATAGTTTTAGCGTTGATATTATTAAAGAACAAACTGTATCACTACCTGTAAAAGGCGACCAAATAGATTTTGATATTATAGAAACCATTTTAGCTGAACTTGAAGCGGATTGCATAAAACAGTTAGAGACGCACTTATCGTCATCAGGTTTAAAAGATTATGAACTTACTGAAGATGAGCAAAAATCTATAAATGAATATAATAATCTTGAATGGAAAGAATTTAAAATGGGAATTCTATTTGAAAGATTAAAAACAAAAAAATTACCTTTTAAAGCGAAAGATTTACCGAATCAATTTGTAGGTGATTATACACTCCCTTGTCTCACATCTAGTTTCAATAACCAAGGTTTAAACTATTTTGCATCTAAAAATGGAGCAACCATTTTAAAAAATGTAATCTCGATTCCATCAAATAGCGATATTTATCGAGCATACTTCCAATCAAACGAATTCACTGTTTTATCAGATGCTTATGCAATTCAGTGGATTTTTAATGACGATAAACTATTTCCGAATCAGTATTTATTTACAGTTCAATGCATTAATAAAGTGACAGATTTACCTATATACTCATACAAAAATAAATTAGGAGGTTGGAATGTTGTAAAAGATAAAGACATTCAATTACCTATCAAAAATGGTAAACCCGACTATGAAATAATGGACACTCTAATTTCTGCTATTAAAAAATTGATTATAAAAGATATAGCTTTGTATATTGATAGAAAAAAGAAGGAATTACAACGGTAAGTGGCAACAATACGATGTAAAGCACTAGTCGAGCTCTCCAAAGTTAATTTGGAGGTGAAGTAATAAGTCACTTATTGAATTAAATTATAGAAATGCCCAATATGTTTTGATTACCTTAAAGCAATAGAGAATAGAAGAATCAATGATAAGTAATATTTACCTAATTTCAATAGTACATAAAGAGAAAGGTAATTGCACTTCTGATAGCCTATATGAAATACTCGTTAGAATTAAACCAGATGTAGTATTTTGTGAAGTTTCTCCTAAAATGTTCGAGTCATTTAAAAAAGGATTAATTCAATCTTCACTGGAACTAAATTCAATTAATATGTTATCGAAAAATCATTCATTTTCTTTTGTCGCTATTGATAGTTATCCAGCACCAAATATGAATTTCAGAAATCAAGTAAATGAAATGTTTGATTCAATAGGAAAGGATGAAAAACACACGAACGCTTGGAGAAAAAACAATGAAAACACACATAAATTTGGTTTTGAATATTTAAACAGTAACGAAAACATCATGCTTTTTGATGAATTGGCTAAAAGAGAAAAAGTAATGATAACTCAACTTGGCAATTCGGAATATAAAAACATATACAAGAAGTGGTTGGATTTCCATGATAATCGTGAAAATGAAATGCTAGAAAACATTAACTCATACATTGAGAGAAATAAGTTTGAAAAAGCTGTATTTCTTTGCGGGTCAGCTCATAGAAAGTCATTTATTTATAAGATTGAGCAAATGAACTTTAATTTAAATTGGATTTTTCAACTACCTAGATGAAAGGAGGTATAAAAAATCCAAATACTTAATTTGAAGTCATTAATAAAATGAAATAGATTCTGGTATTAGAGCTTTTGACTTTCAAAACCTTAAGTTTTTTGTGACTGAATTTTATACTTAAAACCACCTATTTATCTTTGTTAAAAATAAATGTAATGAATTTTGAAGAAGCCTTAAAACTTAAATTAGAAAAACAAATACAAAACTCTAGTGATTACATAATTGTCTGTCCACATGCCATAGATGACCCAATTGGAAATGAGAAATTTAGAAATGACATACCAAAATGGAAATTGACTGATCTGGATGCTCAAAATTATTCAACCAACGGAAAATTTGGAATAATGGACATAAACATCAATTCTTTTAATCATTATAGATAGCCGAAATAAAAAACGAAATACCAACAATGCTTTGTGCAAGAAGAAAGTAACAGACTGCAATGAGAGAATCTAACATTATATCTATATTAAGTGCTTATTCAAAACTACCAACAGATATTTTTGAATCGTATTTAAATTATTTTTCAATAAAGATTAAAAATGATGAATTAGATGATTTAATAGTTTTATATAATCATTTAAAATCTCTCACTAATAATATTGAATTATTTGATAAATATTTCATTGGATATTCCATTCCTCAAATTGGTAAAGAGTTTGACTTATTGAGGTTTGATGAAGAAACAATTGTGAATGTTGAACTGAAAAGAGAAAGTGATTTAGAAGCAATTTCTGACCAGCTCAAACGAAATAAATACTATTTAAGCTTTTTAAGAAAAGAAACCCATCTATTTGCCTATATATCTTCCTCTCAAAAACTCTATGGACTTGATAATGGTGATAAATTGGTTGAATTAAACATTAGGCAATTAATTGAAAAATTAGCCTCTCAAAATGTAATTAAACTAGAAAATATAGATAACTTCTTTAACCCTTCTAATTATTTGGTGTCACCATTTAACTCAACGCAAGAATTTGTAAAAAGTAAATACTTTCTAACTGTTCAACAAGAGGATATTAAAAAGCAAGTTTTAAAAGAAATAAATACACAAAGCCATTCAATTATAGCTATTAAAGGAAAAGCTGGAACAGGTAAAACCTTACTAACTTATGATATAGCAAAGGAAATCTATAAATCAAAAGAAATTATTGTTATTCATTGTGGTTTATTAAATAATGGGCACGTTACTTTAAGAGATGATTATGCTTGGAAAATTATTGCAGCTAAAAGTCTGATGCATCAAGATTATTCAAAGTATCATCTAATAATCGTTGATGAAGCACAAAGAATATATAAAAATCAATTGAAACATTTAATTGAACAAACAAAACTACACTCTAAAAATTGTATTTTTTCTTATGATTCTGTACAAACTTTAAGAGGTGGGGAAATTAGAGCAAATACTAGTGCAGAAATTGAAAAACACACGACACTAGATTGTGTTGAATTGACTACAAAAATAAGAACTAATAAAGAAGTTGCTCGTTTTATAAAATGTCTTTTTAATTCAAATGAGGTAATACATAAATTGGATTACTCTAAAATTGAATTAAAATATTTTGAAAATTATAAAATTGCAAAAAAATATCTAACTCAATTAAGGTCTGAGAATTGGAAAACAACAAATTACACGCCATCAAAAGGACATTCTTTACCTTATGATCAACACCGAATTGAGGGTGAGTACGATAATGCACATACTATTATAGGTCAAGAGTTTGATAATGTGGTAGCAGTTATAGATGAATATTTCTATTATGAAAACGATAAACTATCCACACAAAACTATAGAGACAAGCCTTATTATCATCCGTCCAAAATGTTATTTCAAATTGTTTCAAGGACAAGGATTAAATTATGTATTGTAATCATAAATAATCCATTGATTTTAAAGAGGTGCTTGAGCATAATGAGTAAAAATACCAGCACATAATAAAGAGGCGAGTTAAAAAACAAGCAATGTTAAACTAATCTCGAAATAAAGTTTCCATCATAAGCATATATGAGAGGTGGAAATAATAAAGCTATTAATCCACTACTTTAATTATAAAAATCTATTATAAAGGCAGGAAAGGCAACTCAAATCTTAAAGTTTAGTATGGTAAATAGCTTTGTTATTCATTATTAAAAGTATAGTTATTTACTAATTTAAGCTACCCTTCTTACCTCTCTCTAGTTATCATGAAACTCTTTTTAAGTTGAGTTCATTTACATCAGGGTCGCATTTAATCGTATCAATCGCATATTTAGATATTCCTTTCTTCTTCACCACGGAATAACCTAGCATTCTTAAGACCTTACCCAATTGAATTTGGTTTGTATTATTCACCTGAATACCATGTTCTTCATTCAGACTAGCTAATAATTCTGAAGCATTTAAATATAGTTCAGCACTATATCTATCCTTAGCTGGTATAAACTTACTTGTTATCAATTCTTCTAATGGTGAAATGGTTCTAAATCTTTCATTTCTAGCATTAATTTCCTGTATCTCATCCTTATCGAAATAGAACTTAAATTTAGACTTGTAGAGAGCGTATGCTTGGCTATAAATGCCTTTATAGTCTATTTGGCTCTCATAGTCTATTTTATCTACTTTGAAGCACAGAAATCGTCTATTACCTGTCAAATCGGTCAAGAACTTCTCATCATTTAGTGAACCAATAAAAGATGCTCTTCTTACTAAATTTTCATGCATTCTGCCAAATGCTCTTCTAAGCTTAATCTTTGATTTTGTTATTAGCTCCTTAACATCATTGTTCTGTTTTCGAGTTAGGTTCGATAACTCATCTAAATCAATAATTAGGCACTCAGACAAATAAACTAAAGTATCTCTTGAGTGTGGATTAATATTTCCTGAATAAGAATAATTTCTTAATTGTGGAGGTAATAGATTTCTAATGAATGTAGATTTACCTATCCCTTGATTACCTGAAAAAATTATCATGGTATGATTAAAGGTTAAATCGTTAATACCAGAACCGACCATTGCCACAAACCATCGTTTGAAAGCATCAGCAAAAAATTTATCATCGTCAGTTTTTATTTTAGAAGCCAGTTCTGAAATGTAATCGGTTTTGCCATCCCATTCTGGTAAAGTTTTCACATAATCCTTTAATGGATTATATAGTTTAGAAAAGTCTGATTTGAATTTATCATCCAAACTTCCTCTTCCAGTTTTATACTTGTTTACCTTTAGTTCTCTAACTAAGGAGTTTAAGTCAAAGTCTGTCATTTCTTTAAATGATTTCTGACTCTTTAATTTAAATTCTACGCCATTACTATAAACATTATAGCGAAAATCATATTTGTTCTTTAAATACATCTCCATTGGTAATCTTGGAGTTTCTTTTGAATTGTTCTTTTTTGATAGGCTACTATCATTTTTCTGGTTTTTACTGTTTTTTTCCATTGTAATAAAAATTTGTCCCAATATTGATTTGGGGTTATTATTAATTAAATGAAACATCGGAAACAGGAATTGGAAGATTTAGTCTTTTATTTTGACTTCTGTCCGCATTCTAAGCCACCTTGGTCTTACTATGACTAGGTTGGCACACATTAGTGTTCTTGTGTTCTAGATGCCTCGTAGTTACAATTTATACTCTTGTTAGAGTGTTTAATATTCTATCTATGCATAAACACCTCCTTCCATTGCATCATCAATATCTTTTCTTTTGTAATAAACTCTACTACCAATTTTTGTAGCTGGTAAAATTCCACCCTTGTTATACTTCCATAACGTGGCGTAAGAAATTTTAAGCAGGTTTTTTGCCTCCTCTCTTGTATAATATTCCTTATCCCCTTTTCCTGTTTGAATATCAGTTAAATTATTTATTGGTGGGACTACTGACAAAACCACCTCTCTAATTAATTCAATAAACTCTTCTGTAGTCAATTGAAAAACATGCTTATTAATACTCATAATAGTTTGTTTTAATTAAATGTTATACAATTAGTTCAATTTCTTTTTTATCTGAACCGTGATAGAATAAATTGAGTGCACATCAAAATTCTGAAAAGCAAGTAAGTACTTTTTAAAAATCTAAACAACCGTTTAAGAGACTTTAACATACTGTATATCAGTACTTTAAATTAGTTAATTTAAAACAACCCTACTTTTTAAAAAATACTGATAACCAATAAGTTACAACTAATCTTAAATTAGTTAATATGAATAATATATTGAATTAACTAATCCTTTTAACATTTGGTGTTGAATTAGCTAATTCATTAAAAAATCGAGAACGATTTTACGTGTTAAATTTTGTTAATTCTTCTAGTTGGAGTAATTCTCTCAGAAAAAGTGATAAAAAAAGAGCTAAAAACTAGCCTTTTTTCAGTATTAATTATAAATGATTTTTGAAGATTTTAAACAGGAATACATGAACTCTTAAATGCTTCTGTTGAAGTTATTTGAGATACAATTTCTTCCTTTGGATTAAGAATGTACTTCTTGAACTCCCTGAGAGTAGAATGACCACTAAGTTCCATAATAGAATGTACTGGAACTTGAGCTTTATACTTCAAGGAGCAATATGTCCTGCGTGCAGAATGCCCTTTGATTAATTCATATCTCTCTATTTCTTTAGTTTCTAGCTTTCCTCCTCTGGTAATTTTAACTTCTATTTGTCCATTAATATTAGCCTTTTTCCCTATTATCTTAACATAATCATTTAGCTTTTGTTTAGTAATTTTTGGAGGCAGCTTTCCTTCATACCTTTCATTCATAATAGCTTCAATTACTGGCGTGATTTTACACAAAACTACTTTTTCTGTTTTCTCTTGCGTAATCTTAATGTATCTCTCATTATTATGGGGAACAATTTCATGCATTTGAAGATTATGATAGTCACTAATACGTTGCCCAATTTCACAACCTATTATAAATACATCCCTTGCTAGTTCTAAATGAGGCGTATTATGTAAATCCAATTCATACATGCTCTTGAGTTCATCAATCTGCAAAATAATAGCAGTTGTTGCCTCAACCCTAACCTTAAATCTCTTATATTTCAAATTGGAATGATAATCTTCCATCAAAGCTGCCCCCATGAAAACTTTCAGGTTCTTGATTTGCTTACCAATAGTATTTAGCGAATAATGCTTTTCCTCCTTTTCGCTATACTGATAGGTTTTAGAGTTCATATACTCTATAAATTCGGAATAAAATTCAGCATCTAAATCAAAACCAAGCTCTGTACCGTATTCTCCTTGAAATCCTTCTAAATGGCTCAAGGTCTGCTCATACGATTTAACCGTATTGTTTTTATAACCATTCACAGCCTTAGGCAATGACCTTTCTTTTTGCTTTATATATTTTTGAATAAAAGGTATTAAAGTTTTTATTTCGGTTTCATCTTCTTCTATAACTTGCTCCCTCTCATTTCTAAAATCATCTAAACAAGCTTTCATAATAGGATTGGTCAAAGGAATCTGGTTAGAATCACAATTCTTTACATATTCTTTTAGAACCCTTGTTAAATCGTCAATTCGTTCATTTATGGTTTCGGCATTTTCAACTGCACGGACATTTTTAACCTTACCCTTCTCTTTAATCCAATATTTTGGATTTACAGAATAACCTATGGAATACTTAAACCGATTCTTTCTTCCATATGAATAATCAAGGAATATTGGTTTCTCTGGTTTGGTGGATGCTTTAAGTCTAAATACGGGTGCAGCTCCTTTTGTTCTTCTGGATTGAATCATGGTAGAAATCTTTTCGCAAAGATAATAAGTAGGGACAACATTAGGGACAACATTTTTAAATCTAAATAGGTTAATTAAATTCAGGTAAATTTTAAATCCCTATATTTACTGATGATACAGAAGATATTAAAACTGGTCAAATCGCACTAAACTATATTTTGTGGTACTGGAGGTACCACAAAAAAATCCCGAAACTTTATTGTTTACGGGATTTTTTGTTTTTTAATAAAATACCGTTTTAAAAAATATGAAACGTATTACTATTTGTTTCTCCTTTTTTACCAAGGCTATTAAATTTCCAGCTAAAACTCAATAAAAAATATTGTTGTAATACCGTACTTTGAGAATCCTGTATAAAATTTGCATTGGCAGTACGTTGCGCATTTGTATTCTGATTTAATAAATCGTAAACTTTTAAAGTTAATGTTCCTTGATCTTTTAATATAGAGTATGCTAGGGTAGAATTCCAAAATACTGAATTCTGTTCAAATCCAGATGCGACATCTGGATTAAATATATAATTTATATCATTTCTCCATTCTAATCCTTTCGGTAAAAAAGTAGCAGTTCTTAATCCAACTGTATGTCTCAAAAACTCTTGATCATTAAAATCATTTATATCAAATGTTGTTTTTCGATATGACAATCTGTAATTAGGTTGAATTTCAAAAATATCTTTTACAGTATAAGTTAACCTAATATTTGGTGTCACGGAATTGTTTATTGATGCATATTGAATTCCATTATTAAAATTAATAGTTCTTCTACTATTCCCAAACAAGCCTAATCTATATTTAAACGTTTTTAAAGTATCTATTTTTATAGTTTTACTAAACGAAGCGCTTCCAGATACACCACGATTACCATTAACGTTTACATAGGTAGTATTTCTAACAAAATTTTCATCTACAGTAGTTTGCGCGATCACTTGATCAGTAACAAGATCTGCATTTAGAAATAAAAAAATACCTGTTCCTTTTTGAAAATCAAAATTATGATATCCTAAATTAGCTCTATGTGTATTTATAGGCTCTAAATTTGGATTACCAATTGTTGTATTTAATGGGTCTGAAACATTTTGAAAAGGTTGTAGTTGAGATATATTAGGGGGTCTATTTCTTAAATTATAACCTCCATTTATTGATGTTGTATTAGTTAATCTATAATTAAAATTAGAATTTAACTCTAATGCTTCAAAATCACGATTCAAACTTAAATTTGGTCGTAATTGATCACTATTTTCTAATCTTCTAAATACATATCCTGCTCCAGCACTAATTGACCATTTTTCTTTTTGTAACCTTAACCGAATTGAAGGCGTATTTGTTCTATCTATAAATTCAAAATCTGTACTTAAATTTTGATTAAAGTTTGTAAAATCTTGGGTAGTATTATCAAAATCAAATGTACTTTTTAATTCTTCTCTTTTATTGTTTTCAAAAGTATATCTAAGGTCTAAAAATAATTCTTTAGCCTTTAATGGCAACCTATAAGTAATATTAGTTCGTAATCTGTTAAAATCACGATCTTCATCTGTAAATTGATTTCTGATTTCATTAGTCGGATTCAATCCTCTTATAATTGTTTCAGAATTCAAAAAATCTTCAACCTCAATATTATCAAATTCGTTAGTCAAACTAAATTTGAAGAAAGCACCTTTATTACCAAATCGTTTTGTTATGTCAATATCGTTTCTAAAATTCTTTCCTATTGTTTCTACAAACGAATTAGAACTAGATTCGTTATCTGGGTTCGGAAAATTTGTTGCCAATTCGATTACGTTTCTATCATCATCCGATCTTTGATTACGATCAAATCTATTTTCATTTGTAGTATAATTAAAGGATGGATTAATATTAATTAAAAATGTAGAATCTACTTCAATATCAAAACCTAAGTTAAAATCATGATTATTACTGTCATTAATAGAATTTGAATTGGAGTTTGTAAAAAATCTTGAATCTGATAAAATATTTTCACGATTTGTATTTGTTACGTTTTCTGAATTACTATTAGAAAAAAAATAATCTGCAGTAACTTCGATTTTTTCACCAATATCATCTGCATAATTAGCCCCAGCAGTATTAGACCTTGTTATACCTTGACCTCCTCCAAAAGACCTATTATTAATTGCAAAAGAACCATTAGAATTAAAATTTATTGAATTAGCACCTCCAAAAAACTTTTCGATCTCTCCAAAACTAAATCCTGGTGAATTGATATTATTTCCTCCAGATAATATGCTAAGTCGTCTATCATTATCAAAATAATTAAATAACCCTGCATATTCATAGCGATCATCAGTACCTCCTCCAGCAGCAACACGACCAAAAATACCTTTATTTTTTTCTTCGCTTATGGTAAGGTTTATAGTTTTATTATCAACATCACCTTGTTCTCCTGAAAATGCTTCAGATTTAGTTTTAGTATCCGTTATTTGTACTTTATCAATAATTTCCTTTGTTAAATTTCTAGTAGTAATTGTAGGGTCGTCTCCAAAAAAAGGTTTTCCGTTTACTAGTATTTTATTAACTGGTTTTCCGTTTACAGTAATCTGACCAGCTTCATCCACCTCAACACCTGGTAATTGTTTTAATAGATCTTCGACATTGGCATCTTTCTTTGTTTTAAAAGATTTAACATTAAATTCTAAAGTGTCTTTCTTTATTGTAATTGGGGCTCTAGATTTTATAAGTACTGCATCTAAAGTGTTATCATCTATCTCTAAATTAATCATTCCTAAATCTAACTTAGATGAACTCACTTCGATTACTTTTTTATAAGTTTTATATCCAATATACGAAACAAACAAATTAAGTTTAGAATCGCTAGATCTACCTTCTAATGTAAATTTTCCATCTTTATCAGAGATTGTATAAGTTATCAAAGTAGAGTCATTTTCACGTTCTAAATAAACTGTTGCGGATTCAAGCGTCGCTTTATCGTCAGCAGTAATAATTTTTCCAGAAATTTCGAATTGTTTGGTTTGACTAAAAGAAGAGAATACACTAAATAGTAAAAAAATTAATACAATAAATTGCTTCATAATTAGGTTAATGGGTAAGTTAATATGCTTTTAATGTTAATATTGGTTGTGAGCTCAAATATAACTATAAAAACAGTTTTAAAACTAAATAAATAGTTAAATTGTATTTTAAGATGAATGTGGTGTCCCCAAAAACTATTTAACAAAATAAAATTTTGCTTGATTTATATAAGATTATAAAAAGTAAGATTATTATAGTAAAAATAATCGAGAGCTTTAAATATTTAAAGCTCTCGATTTTTCAAGTTAATTCCCTTTTCGCAGATAGATACTACCAGAGCCTGAATTTAATTTCATTTTTACATTCCCATTATTTAGTTGGAGTTTCATATTTTTTAATCCATCTACAATTTCATCTTTCGAAATTTTAAAATCGAGATCACTTAAAATACGGTCACCGGTGGCATCAATATTAAGGTTTGAATTACTAGGTAATTCTACATCAATATAACCATCTTTACTAATAAGAGAATACAACTTGTTTGGCGTTTTTTTATCAAAAATAACTTTAATATTTCCGCCTATAGTATTCACTAAGGTAGGCCCAGTTACATCAGTTAGAGTAATTCCACTATAAGATGATGAAATCTCAACTTCACCACTAAAATCTGATAATTGCCATGGGTTACTAGAAGATCTTACTACAAAGGCTTTAGCTTTAGTTTTCTGGCAGTTTTCTACATTCCAAAGTAATTTTATAGAATTTGGCACTAATAACTCGTATTTATCATAATGATAAAATGTAGTCACTCTACCGCTTACTGTTGTATTATTATTACCAGAAGAATGCACAAAATCTTTTATGACTAACTCACCAGGGCTTTCATTAATGTCTAAATATAAATTGTCAGCAGGATTAGTAGATTTATTACCTAAAGGTTTTAAGCCTTTTTCTCGTTTTTTTTGATCATTACTATTCACAAAATATCTAAAATTGTTTACGAGAACCGAATCTTTATCTTTTCTATCGAATGTAGCTGTTCCTGTAGCAGAAATGCTTCTTCTCTTCTGTGGAAAAGCTGCATTATTATATAATACCCTGTAATTATTATTGGTTACACTCTTAATGATCACTTCATCACCATCATAACCACTAATTTTCATATTAGAAGATGTACAGATTTTTAAAGTACCATTATTAAATTTAATTCGTTTTTCTTGAGCATAGGTTGTAATCACACAACACAATATGCAAATTATTAATATTTTTTTCATGTTTTTATTTTATTGATTTAACATTGCTAATGAAGCATAAGCCGAGCCTTTTACAGAAGGCAATATCTCTTCATCATTTATTATATTTTGTAAGGGTTGTTTAGCACGCTGTTCTCTTAATAAAGCAAGAGATTCCATTAATTTAATTTGCACTAAAGGTTCTTTTTCTTTTTCTAAGGCTTCAATTAATTTTAAACGCATTTCTTGATTATTAGGAAGAGTTAACAAAAAATCTATTGCAGCTATTTTTACATTTCCATTAGCATCTTTAAAAAGCATTTTATATAATGCATTTAAAATCTCCTGGTCTTCTTCTTTTTTATAATTTTCCTCAATTTCATATACAGCTTCAATACGTTGACTCGCAGTATTACCATCTAATGCTAAAACTAGCTGATTTCGTATCTCATTTTTCTTATTAATTGATTTATTATACAAATAACCCAATGAAAACATTAATACTAAGCTTGCTGCAATAGATAAATATGAAATCAATTTCTTACTATTCGATTTTGATTGATGCAACTCTTGTTTTAGTAATGATTCAAATAATTGATCTGAAGCTTTAGGCATCTGTTTATCATTAAAATCATTTCTATGGTTTTTAATAAATTGTTCTAAACTCATGATACTAATTTGTTTTGCAATTTTTCTTTTAAAAGACGTTTACCTCTTACATATTGATTTCTCACTGTACTTTCTTTTAAACCTAATTGTTCTGCAATTTCTTTATGGGTATATTCTTCAATAAGGTATAGCACAAGAATAACTCTGTATTTATCTTTTAACGCATTAATCGCTAGCTTAACTTCTTTTACTTTTAAAGTGATATCTACAGATTCCACAGGTTCTTCCTCATATTCGTAAGATTCATCGACGCTTTGTAACCAACCTAATTTCTTTTTCTGTCTTAAAAAATCTAAAGAACAATTAATTACAATACGTTTTAACCAGGCGCCTAGGTTAAGGTCATTTTCTAACTTAGATATATTTTGAAACGCTTTAATAAAGGCATCATGAACAGTATCTTGTGCATCGTATTCATTCTTTATAATTCTAAAGCTTGTATTGTAAAGCATATCTTTATACAATTGATATACTTGCATTTGCGCTTTTAGATTATTTTTTTGACACGCTTTTATTAATTCCGGATGTTCCAAAAATTAGTTTTCGTTTGGTTAGTTTATATAATAACTCAACTTTTCTGAATTTGTCTCAAAAAATGAATTAAAACTCACTAACTCTAAAACTAATGATTGTTTTATTGTTTAGGAAATTTATCTATGTAAAGTGTATTCTTGGTATTACTTTACTAAAACGCAAAGAAATTTCAATTAACTTTTTTTAAGTTCTAATTGTCTTAGCATTTCTTTAGTGATACTCTCTAAGTCAAATGTATGATTCCAATCCCAATCTTTTCTAGCATTAGAATCATCTATCGATTTTGGCCAACTATCAGCTATTTGTTGTCTAAAATCTGGAGTGTAAGAGATTGTAAACTCAGGAATTTGTCTTTTTATAGATGTAGCAACATCTTCTGGAGTAAAACTTATAGCTGCCAAATTATAAGATGATCTTATTTTTATATCATTAGTATCAGCTGTCATTAATTTAATAGTAGCTTCTACAGCATCATCCATAAACATCATTGGCAACTCTGAAGATTCATTTAAAAAACAGTCGTAATTTTCTCTAGCTACTGCTTTATGATAAATATCTATAGCATAATCTGTCGTGCCTCCTCCAGGTAATGTTTTCCAACTAATGATACCTGGATAACGGATACTTCTTACATCCACTCCATAATTTTTAAAATAGTATTCACACCAGCGTTCACCAACTTGTTTCGTAATTCCATAAACTGTTGTAGGCTCCATAGTAGTATATTGAGGTGTGTTTTCTCGTGGAGTAGTGGGTCCAAATACAGCTATACTTGATGGCCAAAACATTTTGTCTATAACACCTTCTTTAGCCAGATTTAGAACATTAAAAAGCGTAGTCATATTTAAATCCCATGCTTTTTCTGGATATTTTTCTCCAGTAGCACTTAACATTGCTGCCATTAAATATACTGTATCTATATTGTGCTTCTCTATACAAGCTTTTACAGCATCATAATCCATTGCATTAATCATTTCAAAAGGGCCTGCATTTACTAATTCTAAATTATCTTTTCTAATGTCGGAAGCAATAACATTGTCAATCCCGTTAAGAGTTCTCAGTTTTGTTGTTAACTCAGAGCCTATTTGCCCTCCTGCACCTATAATTAGAGATTTTGAAATCATTAATTTAAATAAAAAATTAGCAATCAAAAGTAATACTTTTTTAAAATTCTTTATAAGTTTTTAACTTAAATTACGCAATAATACAATTATACAATATATTTGTTTTTTCTATTGTTTATCCTTTATGTATACATATAAAAAGCTTTCATTTTTTACAATATCAATACTCGTATTAACATCTATTTTAAGTTGTACGAACACATCAAAAAAAAATGATGATATAAAAGACGAACAAATAAATACAGTAATTACTATTACTTCTAAAGATGTAGAAACGTTAGAATATATAGATTATGCATTTAGTAATGCAGCTAGTTCAGTCATTTCAAACTGGGCGAAATTTACAGAATTAGAAAACCATATTCAATCTATTACAACTGGGAATCTATCTGTTTTTAAAGATATTGATAGTAAGACAATTATTAGTAGTCTATTTGCTGATTTAAGAAATGAAATTCCGCTAGCATTAAAAACAACTCCTATATTAGTGAGAATCACAGTTTTAGAAACTTTTTTTTTAAAAATTGAAGATTTAATAAAATATGAACATTCAAAAGGAGATCTTTTAAATGATATAAAAGAAATTTTAGTAGCGAGATCAAATATTATTCTTCTAATAAATAAAAAAGTAGAAAATGACTCTCAAAATATTACTAAACCCTCTTTTTAAAGTTACTGTTTTTTGTTAAATTAGCACATTACTGTAACATTATGGCTTGTAAAGCTTCTAAGTAATGTATAACATTCCAAAAATAATTTTATAAATGAAAACTAAAGTAAAAAAGTTAGGTCTTTTAAGCTGTTTTACCTTTTTAGGTTTAATCGCTTGTAAAGAAGATACCAAAGAGGACACTGCCCAAGTTGAAAAAATACCTGGTATTGTATTAGAAAATATGGATACTAGTGTTAACCCTAAAGATGATTTTTATAATTATGTAAATGGCACATGGGCAAAAACTAACACAATTCCTGATGACAGAACACGTTGGGGAGGTTTTGGTGTATTAAGAAAGTCAACAGATAAAGATGTATTAGAAATTCTAAATACATCTAAAGAATTAGGTTCTTATTCAGAAGGATCTGATCAAAAAAAAGCATTATTAATTTTTGAATCAGAATTAGATACCATAGCTAGAGATAAAGCAGGTATTGAGCCAATAAAACCATTACTTGAAGATATTGATGGCATTAACAACCTTAACGACATGCAAACTGTTTTAGCTACTAGTTTAGGAGTTTCTGCTCCATTTATGGGTTTTGGAGCTTCACCTGATCTTAATGATAGTAGTATGAATATTGCTTGGGTATTTACAGGAGGTTTAGGATTACCAGACCGAGATTATTATTTAGAACAAGATGAGAAATCTGTAGAAATTAGAGCGAAGTATGTAGAGCATATTTCAAGAATGCTTCAGTTTATTGATTATGATGAAACCAAAGCCGATGCAGCAGCTAAAACTATTTTAAAATTAGAAACCAAACTGGCAGAACCTAGATATGATAAAGTACAACGTCGTGATGCTCGTAATTTTAACAATGTTGGCACAATTGAAGATTTGCAAAAAGTGACACCGGCAATTGATTGGAAAAAATATATTGCTGATATTGGAGTTACTAAAGGAGCTGAGAAAATCAACGTCTTTAACCCAAAATATATGGGAGCTTTAAATTCGTTCCTAACATCAACCTCTATAGAAGATATTAAAACGTTGATGGACTGGAGTACTTTTAGAGGAGCTTCAGGGTTTTTAACTACAGAAATAGGAAAAGCAAACTGGGAATTTTATAGTAAATATCTAAGTGGCGCTCAAAAACAACGCGATGCTGAAGAACGTGCTCTAAATACCGTAAATGGAAGTGTAGGAGAAGCTATTGGTCAGTTATATGTACAGGCAAAATTCCCGCCAGAAGCTAAAGCAAAAGCAGAAAAGATGATTGCTAATGTTATTAAAGCATTCCAAAATAGAATTCAAAATCTAGATTGGATGAGTGAAGATACTAAAGTAAAAGCTGTTGAAAAACTCGATAAGTTTACAGTAAAAATTGCTTATCCAGATGAGTGGATAGATTATTCTGAGCTACAAGTAGAAGAGAATAACAGCTATGCTGAAAATATGATGGCTGTTGGTGTTTGGGGTAGAAATAGAAATCTTGCTGACCTTGGTGAGCCAGTAGACCGTTCTAGATGGGGAATGTCACCACAAACGGTTAATGCATATTTTAACCCTAGAAATAATGAAATTGTATTTCCTGCAGCTATTTTACAACCTCCATTCTATAACTATACAGCAGATGAAGCTGTAAATTATGGGGGTATTGGAGCGGTTATAGGTCATGAGATATCGCATGCCTTTGATGACTCTGGTGCACGTTATGATGGTGAAGGAAATCTAAAAAATTGGTGGACCCCTCAAGACCTTGAAGAATTTACAAAACGAGGAGATGCATTAGCAGGTCAGTATAGTGCTATTGAAGTATTAGAAGGCGTAAATATTAATGGTAAATTTACTTTAGGTGAAAACATTGGCGATCTTGGTGGTGTATTAGGAGCTTATGATGGTTTGCAGTTATTCTTTGAAGAAAACGGACGTCCAGAAGATATTGATGGATTTACAGCAGAGCAACGTTTCTTTATGTCTTGGGCAACCGTATGGAGAACATTAATTAGAGACGAAGCCTTAAGAACACAAATTAAAACAGACCCACATTCACCGGGAGTACAAAGAGCAATTCAACCTTTAAAAAATATTGATGCTTTTTATGAAGCGTTTGATATCAAGGAAGGCGATGGTATGTTCTTAGCTCCAGAAAAAAGAGTTAGAATTTGGTAACTCTAATAATAAGTTAAATAAAAAACCCAACTTTAAAAGTTGGGTTTTTTATTTAACTTATTATAAAGATTTAATTTTTAGTTTCTGGTTGCGGGTTTTTCTGAGATTCTAATGCATTTCTACTTATCTGTGCCAGATTAAAATTAGGAGCTAAAGTCAAAGCTTCATCAAATAAAGCTATTGCTGCACCTATATTTGCTTTTTGATCTTCAGAATATTTCAGTATTCCTTTTAAATAAGTAAAGGCAGCTTTAACTGATACTTGATATGGTTGTTGTCTTTCAAAATAAGATCGTTTTTGATCATCTTTTGCATTGGCCAATCCATAATCAATATATTGCTTTGCATCTACAAGATTATTTGTTTGTATTTTTAAATCTGCTAATTCATAAGCAACAAAAACATTTGAATTTCGTTTAAATAATTCTTCAAAAGGAGGTATCGCCCTTTGTGCTTGGTTCAAATTTTGTAAAGATACTGCCTTAACTTCTAAAGCTAGATTTGAATCATTAGCATTCATTTCTATTCCAATAGTATTTAATGCTTGAAGGTGTTTATTATTATTCATATAATATGCAGCTAATGTATCTTTACGCGCTACATTTGGAGATAATACATTTAAATGTGTTAATGCATTTATAATACCTTGTACATCTCCTTGAATTTTCATCTGCTTATAATACGCTTCATAATGCTTTACAAGCTCGTTATTATCTTGAGCATTAACTTGTAAAACAAGCATAAAAATCATTAATCCTAATATTTTTTTCATTATTTGTTAGTTTTTATTTCGTTCCAAATCTAAAAAAATAAGGGTTTAAACACCTATACTTTAACGCTTTTATTTTAAAACTACTTAAATTTTAAGTGTTTGTAAGGGAAATTTGTCTAGGATAGCTCATTAAAAATAAATAACTTTAGGTAATTCTAAAAAATTAAAGCTATGGGTATTAAAAGTTTTCAAGGGGCAAGACGAAAAGCAAGTAATCTTTCAGAAACTATTCCTTTAAAAGTTAAAGATTATATGACTACTAATCTTATAACTTTTAAACCAAATCAATCTATTGAAGATGTTATACAATCACTTATTAAAAATAAGATCTCTGGAGGGCCTGTAGTAAATGACAACAATGAACTTGTTGGAATTATCTCTGAAGGGGATTGTATAAAACAATTAAGTGAAAGTCGATACTATAATATGCCTATGGATAATCTATCTATAGAAAAATATATGATAAAAAATGTTGAAACCATTGACGGTGAGATGAATATATTTGATGCAGCCAGCAAGTTTATCGAAGCAAAGCGTCGTCGTTTTCCTATCGTTTTAAATGGAAAATTAATTGGTCAGATTAGTCAAAAAGATGTTTTAAAAGCTGCCATAAATTTAAAAGGTCAGAACTGGAAATAAATTATCTTTCTCGTCGATTTACTTTATTTTTTGGTAAATCTGTTATAATTAATTTTTGTTTTGCGGTACTTTCTAAAGTTGCAATTTTTGAGTATGGATACTCCGGAATTGGTTCGTTAAGTGATTTCCATTTTGCAATGCCCGCTACAGTAACCTCTTCTCCAATTTCAATCACAGCTTCTGTGTAACGTAATTGTTTATTAAAGCCAAAATAATTAGAGCTATCTATACGATATAGCTTTAATAAAGATTCAAATTCGGGAGTCGGGTCATTAAAAGTACCTGAAGACGTTTTTTTATCAACAACCAAAAAGCTTTTATAGTTTTTAGGATGTTTAGAAGGTTTTATAATCACTAAATCACTTTTTTTCTCAACAAAAAACTCTTGAATTTCTCGTTCATCAATTAATGTTTTCCAATAACTACTTTTTCCGTTACTTTTTCTTTGTTGAATTTTAATTGAGTAAAAAATACATTTTCGTTTACTCAAAGGAGCTATTAAAGGTTCTTTTACATGAAGTGCTTTGCCTGTAATTTTTGTTAACTCGTTTGTTTTTAAACCTCCAATAGGTTTATTAGGTGTTTTTAAAAGTGTACGTATAATAACTTGTTTTAAACTAAAAAAATAAACTAAAAAGATTATTGTTGCTACAACAATAATTATAATTAAAAATAAAATATAGGGTTCTGGAGAAGCTAAAAGAATCATTAATTAATGGTTTTGATCTATTAATATGTAAAGCTTTACACTGAAATGTTACAAAATCTTAATTTATTCAACTCCCTCTTTTAACCAATGCATAAAAATCACTTTCTAAAGGTAAATAACCTTGATCGTATACAAAATAGTATACTGTGCCTGCTTTAGTAGTATAAATACTTGTAAAATAATTAAAGTCAAATCCTTTTTCAATAAGCTTTGCTCGTGAAGTCCTTGTTTTTTGGTTTGGATTAAGTGTTTCCAGTATTCGCCAGTTTTTACGCAATCGATTATTTATATTTCTGATAAGGTTTTTACTGTCTTTATTAAATTTATTGTTATACGAATTACGACAAGCATCACTACAAAACTTCTTATCAATTCGTCCTACAATCTTATTCTCACATTCTAAACAAACTTTTGTTTCCATAAATTATAGCATTTTAAAAACGAGTTCTTTAAATAATTTATAAGCCACCATTGCGGTCATATTATTAACATCTCTTGTTGGATTATATTCCACAATATCTGCTCCTATTATAGGGGCACTTATAGATTGGATGATCTTAATTAGTTCTCTTGTTGAAATTCCTCCAGGCTCGTGATGTGAAACCCCTGGCGCATAAGCTGGATCTAACACATCAAGATCTAAAGAAATGTAAAGTGGGTTTTCTAAAGTTTTTATAAAATCTAAATTAAAATCTTTCATTTCAACAAGCTTCACATTAAATCTCTTAGCCTGTTCTTTTTGATGTGTATTAAGTGTTCTAACACCTACTTGTGTTAATGATTTTATTTTCCCCTTTTCCATTAACCTAGCAAAAGGAGATGCGTGTGAATAAGGGTTGTTTTCAAAATTATCATACAAATCTGCATGTGCATCCAGATGTAGTACATTTAAATTTTTGTATATATTTGTATGTTCTTCAATAATTGGAAATGATATAGAATGATCTCCTCCAAAACAAATAAGTTTATCAGATTCATTTATATCTTTATACACTTGTTCTTTAATAGCCTGATAAACTGCTTTTGGGTTCATATCAAAAAACTGAAGATCTCCTAAATCAATATAGTTTTCTCCATCTTTAATTTCAATACCAGATTCACAAAATGCATTTGCTGAACCATCACTATCCATTAATCGAATACGCGGTGGCGCTAAAGCTGGCCCTTTTAAAAAAGAAGAATTACCGTCAAACGGGATACCTAATAATTTAATCATAATTAATCTTTTACTATTGAAATATATTCTGCAAAAGGGCCCATACTTTCCTTATATTGCTTTGCAAAAACTCTTGTTATTTGATAAATATGCCCTAGATCATGTACCGTCCAAGCAGAAATTAATTGTTTAATCGTTACCGCTCCAAATGCGGGATGAATACCAGCTAGATCAAATTTATCTTCAGTTAATTTTAAAGATTCAAGGTAATTTAAGTTCTCATTTCGTAAATGCTTAAATTCTTGTAATAAATCGTTCAATGTTTTTCCTTTTGAATTTTCAAATTGCGCAAATCGATCATAAGGATCAAACTTTTTATTCTTATTATCATCCAAAATAATGTTCAATCTAGGAATCCAATCAGTTTTTTCGCCATGAATAAAATGTCCTATAATATCGAATGCGTTCCAAGTATCTTTTCCTTCATTTACAAAAATCCAATCGTCTGAAAGGTTAGATAAAAACATTTCGAGCGTGCTTGGTGTTTGCCTTAAAATCTCAACAGATCGATCTATACTAAATTCCATAACATTTTAATTTTCAGACAATATACAATTTATTCGTTTACAAACGACTACAAACGTTTACAAACGATATTAAATATTTAACAACCGAATATCTTTTGGTTACTGTTTCATATTTGCAGAGTCGAAGCATAAGTTTTTCGATGGTATTAACTGTTTAATCTTAAAATTAATTATTATGAACACACTTAGAAACAAAGTACAGTTGATTGGAAATTTAGGAAATGATCCTGAAATTATTAATCTAGAATCTGGAAAGACATTAGCAAAATTTTCTGTAGCTACAAATGAAAGCTATAAAAATGCTAGTGGAGAAAAAATAACAGATACGCAATGGCATAATGTAGTAGCATGGGGGAAAACTGCTCAAATTATCGAGCAATATGTTACAAAAGGAAAAGAAGTCGCTATTGAAGGTAAATTAACTTCTAGAAGTTATGAAACGAAAGAAGGTGAAAAAAGATACATCACAGAAATTGTATGTAACGAATTGCTAATGTTAAGTAAGTAATTTAAGAAAAAGCCGCAAGTTATGCGGCTTTTTTTATTTAAGCTTATCTAATAATTCTTTTGCCTCTTTAAATTTAAAATTTGAAGAGTTAGATCTGATTTCTTCAAGAAGCTTCTTAGCATTAAACTCATCTTTTAACTTTAAATATGCCAATGCTTTAAACCAAAGTCCCTTTGATCTATCTAGAATATTTGAAGTAGAAACTATTTTAAACGCTTCAATAGCCTTATCATTTTCATCTAATTCTAAATATGACATCCCTTGATACAAAAACATTAGTGTATCAACTTCTGTTGAAGTTTTTTTATAAACTTCAAAATCAATTAAAGCCTCTTTATATTTTTTATTTTGAAAAGATAAAACTCCTTTAGACAATTTATTTTGTGTATCGTCTCGTGTTACAAAAGATGGCAAATCATTAACATTATAGTATTCAACATATAAGGTATCTATGAATTGATTAGGGGGAAAAATACTTACTCTTAAAATTATCATTAATAAAATTACAGCAGCAGAAGTCATAAGAACATATTTATTTTTATTAAAAAAACTTTTCTTATGATGATATTTCTTTTTTGCTTCCTCCAATTGGGTTTTTATAACTATGGCTTCTTCACTTTTTAAAAACTCATTAAGTTTCTTCGTGTAATCATTATTTGGGAAGTTTTTATTGGATATTTTTTCTCCTAGGTAATGATTTAAATCATCATAAAGCTCAACTTCTTTTTTTAGATCTTTGTTTTCTAGTATACGTTTCTCGAAACGTAACATCACTTCAGAAGACATATCTCCACCTAAATAAGCTTCTATTTCTTTATAAAACTCGTCTTCCATTATGACACCAAATTTCGATATTTAGAATCTGCTTTTATTAAATCTGCTAATTTCTTTTTACATTTAAATACTCGTTGAAACGCCACATTTTCACACGAATACTTAAACTTTGCAACTATTGTTTTATAGGATACTTTATTAAAGAAATCTTTTAATAAAGCTCTACAATTATCAGTAAGTAATTTCAATTTTTCTTCAAATAAATCCCATTTCTCCTGTTCTAAGATAGAAGTTATTGTATCATTTTCATTCGCTTTTAGTTCAAAAACACCTTCATTTCTTACCTCTTTTTTTCTATTATTTAATTCTTTAAGCCATAAATTTTTACAGATTGTAAATATATACCCTTCAAAAGATGATTTGATTTGAACACTGTTAACTTTAGCTCGAGTGATTAATTGAAATAATGCATTCTGGAATATTTCTTCTGCATCTTGAGCTGTTCCATTATTACGCTTTATATAAACAATTACTCTAGGTAGTAATTTAGTATATAACAATTTTAAAATTAACGGATCACCATTAACAAGCAGTTCTATTTGCGCATCATTAGAAACTAACTGCATACAATATCTTAATTATGGGTAAGATTTTCAATTTATATTAACAAGTAAGCAAAATACAGTATAATTTATTAATTTTAAAACTTATATTTATGAAGAACAAATTTATTTTAACACTAATAATGGTGTTTTTAGCATATGCTTGTAGTACAGACGATGAAACATTCGATAATCAAACCATTAACGAAATTGAAAATTTAAATCAAGAATTTCCAAACGAAGATAATTTAATAATCATAAATGCTTCTGATACAATATCTTCAAGCAATCCATTAAACTTAAACATTACAAATAATTCTATTCCTGAACACGAAAATTCTTTTCCAGGCGGTGAAGATATTGGAGATGTTCCAGACAACGGAGGTAATGAAAGTGATAGCGATAATGGTGGTGATTCTAGTAATACAATTTGTTCTAGTGCTGGAATTCCAACTGCCACAGTTGAAGATTTAGAGCTCGGTATAGTTTTAGCAATAACTTATAGTTCTTCATTATCAATAGGTGAAATAAATTGTGTACGACAAGAATACTTTCAAGATCCGGAACTACTTTGTTTAAGTTTAAAAAGACCCCCTTTTCCAGCTAATGATCCTTATCACGATACATGGGTTATCACAGGCGAAGGTTGTGATTCAGGTCCAGGCGGAGGATCAGCAGGTGGAGGGTCAACAGGTGGAGTATCATCAAGCACTCCTGTTACTAATAAAACACAGAATGATCCTAGAGTTAGCATATCTGTGAATTAATTTATTATATGATTAAAAAAAAACAAAATCAGTATTTTAATTATCTATTAATAAAGTGTTTTTTGTTGATTTTGTTTTTTTTTATATCCAAAAGTTTTTCACAAAATCGGGTTCAATTCAAAAAACTGATTAATTCTCCTATTTCTAAAAGTAAAAAAATACAAAAAGCAGATTCTTTAATTACTATTTTTGAAAGTAATGATATTGATTCTTTGCCCTACATATATAATGATTACGCATATTGGTTATTTGATAACAATGAGATAAAAAAAACTATTCTGCATGAAGAGAAAGCTTTAGTCCTCTCCAAAAAAAAAGTTTTTATAGATACTGCTTTTGTGCAAAGAAGCGCTTCATCTTTAGGGTTTTATTATTCACATAATAATCAATTACAAAAAAGTATTGATGCATACCTTGAAGTCATTCGAATAAATAATAAAACTCGCAGAGCTTCAATAACCTACCTTACATTGGCTGATGTTTATGATGCTTTACAAGATTATCATAAAGCTTATAAATATTATGAATTGGCTATTTCCTTATTAATTAATAGCCAACAAGACAAACATTTTTTAAGAAATGCATATCAAAACTTAACATTTACTTGCTATTCAATAAAAACAAAAGAAAGCCTTAAAAATGGACGAAAATTTGGAAGAGCAGCTGATTCGCTAGCAGCTATTATTGAAACTCCTACAAGCGAATTATTTAAAATTAAATTAAATTTAGCATTAATGTACAACGAGGAGAAAGCCCTAAATTTTAATAGTGCATTACACTATTATAATGAAGCACTCCAAATTGCAAAAAAAGCTAAAGATAGCATCAAAACACGTAGAGTTTATCAAGGATTAGGTGATTTATACAATATTTTTGATCACAATAAATCTATAGAGTTTTACAATAAATCTATAGAGTTTGCTAATAAAAAAGATACTCTTTTTTTAAGTGATGTACATTATGGTCTAGGGCATACCTATAGTTTTAAAAAAGATTATGATATTAGTTTAAATTATCGGCATAAAGCTCTGGACATTTTAACAAGAAATAATTTTCTTAATCCCAAAGAAATAGATTCCACTTTTCTTATCAACTTCCAATATAAGAGGCAACTTTTAATTAATTTACAAGAACTTGCTCAAACCTATTTAAATTATCATGAGGATAAAAAAGATGTAGATGTTCTCGAAAAAGTAGTTGCCTATTTTAAAATGTGTGATACTCTTATAGATGCTTTAAAAGCAGATAGTAGTGATTTTAAATCACGTTTATATTGGCGAGAATTAAGTACGGATATTTATGGAAAAGCTATTAGAGCATGTTACTTAAATAATAATATTGAGGATGCTTTTTATTTTATGGAAAAAAATAAAGCTTTATTGTTATTAGAAGACATCTCTAACAAAAAATTTAAACGTGCTTTACGATTACCTCCTAATCTTTTAGAAAAAAGCAGCATACTAAAGAAAAAAATCACTCTAATAAATAATCGTTTATATAATGAAAATATTCTAACTAAAAAGGAAATTGATTCTTTAAAAAAACAACGTATAGACCTGGGGATCGAACTTTCTTTTCTTGAAAAAGATATTAAGGTTGAAACACTAAATATCGAGACTTCCATATTATCACTTCAAGATGTACAGTATAATTTAAGTAACAATGAGGTGATTATAGAGTATCACATCTCTATCGATGATGGTTATGGTATTTTAACTAATAAAGACAATGGGTATGTTCTATTTATTACTAAAGATGATACTCATTTTTTTGAGATCGATCAGCTTGGAGAACTAAAAAAAGAAATTATAACTCTAATTAATTCTTTTAAAACTCCTTTTAAAACAAATCAAGATATTAAAACATTTAGTGCACTTTCTAATACTGTTTTTAATAAACTATTCCCATCTAAGCAAGTACAGCAATTAATTAAGGGTAAAACAGTTACTATTGTTCCTGATAATTATTTATCGCTACTCCCTTTCGAAACCTTATCAACCAGTTCGGATAATACGTCTTATTTAATTTATAATACAGAAATACACTACCTCTATTCTAATTCTTTTTTAGAAAACACAAAAAAAGAAGGATTTTCTAACAACAAAAGTTTAGCAATAGCTCCTATCAATTTTAAAGATAAAGGCCTATTAACATTAAATCATAGTGAGCAAGAAATAAATAGTATTCAAAATTATTATCCTGGTACAATTTTATCAAATACTAATGCTACAAAAACTAATTTTCTTAATGCACTACCTTCTAGTGGAATTATACATATTGCATCACACGCAAATGCACAAGATAAAAGATCTCCTTGGATCGCTTTTAATGATGAAAACATCACTTTAGAAGAACTGTATTTAACTCAAAATAATGCTTCTTTGGTAATGCTTAGTGGTTGTAACACCTCAATAGGCGAGCAAGAAATTGGTGAAGGGGTGATGAGTCTGGCTAGAGGTTTCTTTTACTCCGGTTCACAAAGTGTCATTTCATCACTTTGGAGTATTGATGATCGCATAACTTCTGAAATCACAAACAGTTTTTATAAAAATTTAAGTGATGGGCAAACAAAATCTAAAGCACTACACAATGCTAAATTAACTTATTTAAACAATCATAATTTATCTGAAGCATCTCCTTATTACTGGGCTTCTTTTATTTTATTAGGAGAAAATAATACACTTAAACCACCCTCTTCTAAATGGTTTTTCTACTTATTTTTTTTCATATTAGCCTGTATAATTCTTTATTTTATTAAAAAAAACAAGCCATAACATTCTAACATTCAGTTAGTTTTTAAATTTATTTGTTTTTTTAACAAAAATCTGAGGTAAGAATTATTTTTTTGATGAACACTTTATTGAAAAGCAATTTTTAATACTGTGAACAATTCCTTAGCAACTCAGGTAGAACTATTATTATTTAACAATGCCATCTCTTGTGATAAAGAAGAGTTATCCTTTCAAATAGAAAGCCATCCTTCCTATCCAAGTCTACATTCCATAACAGGAGTCCTAGATCATTTTAATATCGATAACATCGCTCTGGATGTCCCCATCAATCAAGAAACACTATCGCAACTCCCTAATTGTTTCTTAGCTCAGATCAAAGATGAAAGCGGAATGAGTTTTGTTATTGTGAACAACAATAATGAAGTTTATAATCTCATCTCTGGTGATAAGAAAAAACAAAATGTGTCCTCTAGTGAGTTTCTAGAGAAATTTACCGGCATCATCGTCGCTGTCGAAAAAACAGAAGGTATTGAACTTAAAAAAAATAACACCTCTAAAGTAAATACTATTCTTATCTCTTTATCTCTAATGCTCTTAGCTGGTCTTTTTATTAAAGTGAGCTCCAGCTTAAGTACTGCTGTCTACTTTTTATTATCTGCCATAGGTGTCTATATAAGTAGAGCTATTATAAAACAAGAACTGGGTGAACAATCTCTCTTAGGGGATGCCTTCTGTTCTCAATCTACCAATACAGGCAATAGTTGTAACTCTGTATTATCTTCTAAAGGGGCTCAATTTGGAAGGTATAAGTTAAGTGATTTTAGCATGGTTTACTTTATTGGCCTTGTGTTATCTACATTACTATTAACACTTATTGAAAGTAGTTTAACTATCGTATTTGTTTTTAGCTTAATTGCCATCCCTATCACAGTGTATTCTATTTACTACCAATATGCAGTTGTAAAACAGTGGTGTTTCTTATGTTTAAGTGTTACTGCTGTACTTTGGATTCAGGCTGCTCTTATTCTTTCTCTTAATTATAATTCTATTGTACTTTCTAATATTACTCTAAATGCTCTACTGGTGAGCTCCTTTAGTTTCTTATCTGTGTTTACCATCTGGAATATACTCTCTCCTAATATTAAACTCATCAAAGAACTTAAAGAGTCTAAGATCAAGTATTTTAAGTTTAAAAGAGATTACAGCTTGTTTGAGGCTTTATTAAATAAATCTACAGTTGTAGATACTACTATTACAGGTGCGTCTGAAGTTGTTTTCGGAAATCCTGAGGCACCTTTAAACATTACACTTATCACAAGTCCGTTTTGTGGGCATTGTAAACCTGTACATACCTTAATAGAACAGGTACTAAAAAAACATTCTGAAAAGGTTCAGATACATATTCGTTTTAGTGCTCACCAGGCTAATACGCCTTTAATTAATATTACCAGTAGGTTGTTAGAGTTGTATCATACTGAAAGCAAAGCAAAATGTTTAGAGGCCATGCATGATATTTATGGAGGCTTAACGTCTGAACAGTGGTTTAATAAGTGGGGAGAAACCAATAACAAAGCGCCTTATTTAAATACGCTTAAACTAGCTAGTGAATGGTGTAAGGACAAAAACATCAACTTCACTCCTGAGATCTTAATAAACGGACGTTCTTTCCCTAAAGAATACGAACGTTCTGAACTGATCTATTTTATTGAAGATCTCTATGAAAATGCTAACCTGAAACAAACTAACACTTTACATAAAACTGTATAAGGTATTGAAATTAAAATTTCCATTTTACAAACAAGCCGAGGCTAAAGACTGTGGTCCTACCTGTATCAAGATCATTGCTAAACATTATGGTAAGACCATTAGTGCCCAACAATTACGTGAACTCTCTGAAACCACTCGTGAAGGTTCTAGCTTATTAGGCCTTAGTGATGCAGTGGAATCTCTTGGCTTTCGCTCTCTTGGAGTGAAACTCTCTTTTGAGAAGTTAAAACAAGCCTCCTTTCCCTGTATTGTACATTGGAACAAGAACCACTATATCGTGGTCTATAAAATAAAAAAAGATACTGTGTATGTCTCTGATCCTGCTCATGGGCTATTAACATACTCCAAAACTGAGTTTATCAAGTTCTGGATCGGTAACAATGCCAATGACGCTACTGAAGAAGGCATTGCCTTACTCTTAGAACCCACACCCTTGTTCTACAACGAAGAGTTTGATGAGGATAAACAATCCTTTGGCTTTGGGTTTATCTTAAAGTATGTCTATAAATACAAACGGTTTGTCGTACAACTAGCCATTGGTCTGCTTGCTGGGAGTCTATTACAACTCATCTTCCCATTCTTAACTCAAAGTGTGGTCGATGTCGGTATTAAAAATCAAGATCTCAACTTTATCTATCTCGTACTTGCAGCTCAACTCTTCCTATTTGTTGGTAGAGCTTCCCTGGAAATTATTCGGTCTTGGATTCTTTTGCATCTCAGTACACGTATTAATATCTCTCTGATCTCTGATTTCTTTATAAAGCTCATGAAACTCCCCATCTCTTTCTTTGATGTACGAATGACAGGGGATCTATTACAACGTATTAACGATCATAAGCGTATTGAAAGGATTCTAACCACCTCCTCACTTACCATGTTGTTCTCTTTCTTTAATCTGATCGTCTTTAGTTTTGTGCTGGGCTATTACAGCTTACAGATCTTTAGTGTCTTCTTTTTTGGAAGTTTACTATATGTTGGATGGGTACTCTTCTTCTTTAAACGCAGAAAAGAACTCGATTATAAACGGTTTCATGAAGTCAGTAACGAGCAGAGTAAGGTCATTGAGCTTATTAATGGTATGCAGGAGATTAAACTCCACAATGCTGAAAAACGCATGCGATGGAACTGGGAGTTTGTACAGGCACGCCTCTTTAAGATCTCTACCAAGAATCTTGTCTTAGAACAAACACAATCCGTGGGATCTAATTTTATTAATGAACTCAAGAATATGTTCATTACCATTCTCTCTGCTAAGTTAGTGGTTGATGGAGATATTACGCTGGGGGCCATGCTGGCCATTACCTCTATCGTAGGGCAGCTCAATGCGCCCATCAGTCAGCTTATTAGTTTTATGAGAGATGTCCAAGATGCTAAGATCTCTTTAGATCGTTTAGGAGAAATTCACAATAAAGAGGATGAGGAATTAGCTACTGACGAAAAAGTGAAAACACTCCCTAAACATTCAGACATTCAACTCAATAATATCTCTTTTAGATACATCGGAAGCTTAGAGCCTGTGATTAAAGGGTTATCCTTAACCATTCCTGCTAATAAAACTACTGCTATTGTAGGAGTGAGTGGTAGTGGGAAAACCACGCTGATGAAACTCTTACTCAGATTCTATGAGGTAGAACATGGTGATATATCGATCAATAGTTTTAATCTTAATAATATCTCTCAAAAGGTATGGCGTGAGCACTGTGGGGTGGTCATGCAAGAGGGGTATATCTTTAATAATACTATTGCTCATAATATTGCAGTGGGACAGGATTATGTGGACAAGGATAAATTAGCTCATGCTATTGATGTGGCCAACATCTCTGATTATATTGATAATCTCCCTCTGGGGGTGAATACTAAAATAGGAACTGAAGGAACAGGTCTTAGTACTGGACAAAAACAGCGTTTGCTTATTGCTAGAGCTGTCTATAAAAATCCGAGATTTCTATTCTTTGATGAAGCCACCTCGGCATTGGATGCGAATAATGAAACGGTGATCATGAAAAAACTAAATACTTTTTTTAAAGATAAAACGGCTGTAGTGATTGCACACCGATTAAGTACTGTAAAAAACGCACATCAGATCGTAGTGCTCGATGGAGGAAAGATCGTGGAAATTGGAAATCATCAACAGCTCATCAAACTAAAAGGAAACTATTACAACCTGGTCAAAAATCAACTTGAACTGGGTGATTAAAATATTCTCTTGCAAGGAGTAGACACAAACTGTGAGTGTCTTTAAATGTTCACAGTTTTTTAAACAATTATTAAAATTTTAAATCATGAAAAATTTAAAAAACTTAGGGAAAACCCTAAACAAAAATCAACAAAAGCTAATTAATGGGGGAAATCTTCCTGGTCCTGTTGGAGAAAATGAAGATTGTATTATCCCATCTGGAATAGCTTGTAATCCTCATCCTGGGGCAATGAATGTATGTCGTCACAATGAAGTTTGTGTTCCATATGATGAAGGGTTGGGCCCATGGATCAATATTAATGAATCTTTAGGAACATGCCTATGTGGATTCCCTATTTAATTCATTCTTTATAGATAATTCTTTTATTATTTTAAAGCTATCTTTTGAGAGAGTAAGCTTAAGTTTACTCTCTCTATATTATACTTTAATCATTGTTAATCACTTATTATTCTATAATGAAATTTTATATAAGCGAAAAATGAATATAACCCCTAAAATTATCACATAAAAACCAAAATTCATTTTTAAATTTATCCATCGGTTTATTAATAAATTAAACTTAATAGGAATGGATTCAAGTCATAAGAATTATTAAATGGTTAATAATCTAAATTTAATTTTATAATTATGCCAGAAAACAGTCAACACATAGAACTCCGCAGTGAAGAAGTCCAAGAGATTCTTGAAGCCACTCCCTCTTGGATGATTCGTTGGGGGAACATCTTAGTACTCTCTCTAATTGTAATGCTCCTCTTTATCTCCTGGTTTGTAAAGTATCCAGATATCATTGCTTCTCAAGCACTAATCACAACTATAATCCCTCCTCAAAAAGAATATGCCACAATAAACGGTAAAATAGCATCTGTTCTAGTCTCGGATAATGATACTTTAAGCTCCGATACTCCTCTTGCCATTCTAGAGAACACAGCTAACTATAATGATGTCTTTCTTCTCAAGTCTATTATAGATACTATTGCAGTTAATAATAAATCCTTTGAGTTTCCCATTGCTTCCATTCCTGTTTTAAACCTAGGAGATATTCAACAAAACTACGCTGCCTTTGAACTTGATTTCTTAAGATATATCAATAATAAAAAATATCGACCTTTCTCTAACGAAGAAAATGCAAATCTCATCTCTAAAAAAGAACTCATCTTTAGGCTACAAGTACAAAAAGCACAATACGAATCTGGTAAAGCTGAACTAGCACTTCAAAAAAAAGATCTTGATCGTAATAAGGATATGTTTAGTAAAGGTCTTATCGCTGCTCAAGCTTATGAGAGAGAAGAGGCTAATTATATTCGAGCTGAAAGTAATTTAACAAGTATTAGCAATTCTATCTCTCAAACCAGAGAGGCCATTAGTAATGCTAATAAAGCATCTAAAACCACTACAATTAATAAATCTACAGAAGAGGTGTTGCTATTTAAAACGGCAGTTCAATCTTTTAATCAATTAAAACGTGCTATTAAAGATTGGGAGCTGCGTTATGTCTTACAGTCTAATATTGATGGAAAGGTTTCTTTTTTAAATACTTGGACGGTAAATCAAACTGTTAATCAGGGAGATCTGCTTTTTACTATTATCCCTGAAGAGAATTCTGCCTATATCGCTAAATTAAAAACACCTGCTCAAAACTCTGGAAAATTAAAGGTTGGACAAAGGGTAAATATTAAATTACAGAATTATCCTGATACTGAGTTTGGAACGCTACAAGGGCATATTGAAAGTATTGCCTTATTTCCTGATGAAGAAGGGTTGTATCTGGTAAATACTTCGTTACCTAAAACACTGATCACTTCTTATAAAAAAGAAATCCCTTTTAAACATGAAATGAATGGGAGTGCCGAAATTATTACTGAAGACTTGCGCCTTATTCAGCGTTTCTTCTCCCAACTTAAAAATGTGTTTAACAACTAAAAATATTACTTATGTAATTTTAATTGAATTCGTTTTCGAGGAATATCAACTTCTAAAACTTTTACAATAATTTGTTGATGTAAACTTACATGTTCATTTACATCTTTTACAAAAGAATCAGATAGATTAGATACATGAATTAATCCACTTTCTTTAATACCGACATTTACAAAACACCCAAAAGCGGTTATGTTATTCACAATCCCTGGGAGTAATTGTCCTTCTTTTAAATCCTTAATAGTTTTTATATTTTGATTAAATGTAAATACTTTGGCTTGTGCTCTAATATCTAACCCAGGTTTTTCAAGTTCATTAATAATATCTTTAAGTGTTGGTAAACCAATAGTTTCTGTACAATAGTTATTTAAATTGATATTCTGTAAAACAGATATGTTTCCTATTAATTCTTGTATATTTTTAGAAACATCTTTAGCCATTTGTTGTACAATAGGATAACTTTCTGGATGTACTGCAGAATTGTCTAAAGGGTTTTTAGCATCTTTAATCCTTAAAAAAGCAGCACCTTGCTCAAACGCTTTGCTTCCTAAACGAGGTACTTTTTTAATATCATTTCTAGATAAAAACATACCATTTTCACTCCTGTAGCTTACAATATTTTCTGCAAGCTTTGGTCCAATTCCAGAGACATAACTCAATAACGATTTACTGGCTGTATTTATATTGACACCTACTGAATTGACACAACTTTCTACAACCGTATCTAAAGATTCTTTTAACTTATTTTGATCGACATCATGTTGATATTGCCCTACACCAATAGATTTTGCATCTATCTTAACTAATTCTGCTAACGGGTCTGATAAGCGCCTCCCTATAGATACCGCTCCTCTAACCGTAACATCATAGTTAGGGAATTCTTCTCGTGCTATTTTAGATGCTGAATAAATACTCGCTCCTGCTTCGCTTACCACAAACACTTGAACGTCATTCTTAAAATGTATACGACGGATCAATTGTTCAGTTTCTCGTGATGCAGTTCCATTTCCGATAGCTATGGCTTCAATTTTATAAGCATCTGCTAAAGAACTAATCTTTTTGATGGCTCCAGATGCATCGTTTTTTGGTGGATGCGGATAAATAGTTTCATTATATTTTAAATCGCCTTTTGCATCTAAACATACTACTTTACAACCTGTTCTAAACCCTGGATCAATTGCCAAAATTCGTTTTTCCCCTAGTGGTGATCCTAACAATAATTGCTTTAAATTTTTTGCAAACACATTAATAGCAGCATCGTCTGCTTTTTCTTTTGCCAATTGTAATGCTTCGTTAGATAATGAAGGCAATAACAAGCGCTTATAAGCATCATTTATTGCTAGCTCTATTTGTTGCGCACATTCATTATTTGATTTAATGATTCTATCTTCAATTTTAGATAATACCCTATCGTTATCTATTTCAATCTTAACACGAATAAAACCTTCGCTCTCAGCTCTTAATATTGCCAATAGTCGATGTGAAGGGCAACGCTGTAATGACTCGCTCCACTCAAAGTAATCTTTGAATTTCTGAGCTTTATCATCTTCAAGTTTTGCTTTTATCACTTTTGTAGAAATCATTGCATAACGTTCTAGCTGATAGCGAATATTATTTCTAATATCTGTACGTTCATTAATCCATTCTGCAATAATATGCCGTGCCCCTTCTAAAGCTTCTACTTCTGTAGCAATAGCTGTATTTGTATATTTATATGCAATAGACACAACATCATTAGCATTTTGAGCCATAATGATTTTTGCCAAAGGCTCTAACCCATTTTTGCGAGCAGTTTCTGCTTTAGTTTTTCGCTTCTTTTTAAATGGTAGGTAAATATCTTCAAGTGTCGTAATATCTGAAGCCGAATTAATTTTCTGCTTTAATTCATCTGTTAAGACGTCATCTTCTTCTAACGTTTTTAAAATAGCTATTTTTCTTTTTTCTAAAGCTTCAAATAGAGTTTTATATTTTACTATGTCTCCAATTTGAACTTCATCTAAATTCCCTGTTCGTTCTTTACGATATCTTGAAATAAAGGGAATTGTGCAATCCTCGTTTAATAATGCAATTGTATTTTTAATTCCAGATTCTGGAAGTTGAGTTTTTGATATGATGAAATTTATCATAGTATTAAAATAAATAGACCTATTAGGTTTAAACTTAATAGGTCTATTTTATGTTATAAAATAAGGTTAATAATTTGTTGAGATAAATTTATTAAAAATTAAGCAACTTTTTTAATTAAATCAAAACATGGGCATTTTTTACAACGTTTGGCTTCAGATTTTTTATATTTTTTACAACATTTGCTTTTACACTTACCAATTACACAGCCGCCACAACTTTGTATCTCTATAATTCGTTGCTGTTTAAGTGCTTTATCTTTTTTCTTGCCCATTTTATATTTATAAAACAATGCAAAAATAGTTTATTTTTATTAAATCTAAATAAGTTTTGTTAAAAATTAACTGATAAATAATCCATTTTAGATAACACTAGTATCAATGAATTCAATAATACTAATTTCCTCTCTTTAGAAAGTTGTCTCTTTAATAGTGTAAATTTTATTATCCAGCTAAGAAAAATAATTTTTAAGCATAAACTCAGCTGAAGCATATTTGCCTCTAATATCTCTAATTTTATTTAAAGCATTATCAGCTTTTTGCCTTTCTCTATAAGAAGTTATTCCGCCAAAAAATATACTTAATACAATATTTAAAATTCCTAATTTCGTATCTTCTTGTTCTATATCGAGATTTGGAATTGCTCTTACATAATTTAATATAAACTCATCCTCTATATTAGATTCTAAAAATGATTTTATCTCATCATTATATTGTGAGAATTGTTCGATTTCAACAATATTGGCTTTATTCTTAATAAGTCTATCAGCTTGATTTTGAATATCTACAATTTGCCTTATAATGTTTCGACTCATAAATTAACTAATATGTAGTCCATTTTCAACGTCATTAGTATCAGGGTTTACAAATACTAGCTTTCCCTCTTCATTCTCTGTCATTAAAATCATTCCTTGACTCTCTACACCACGAAGTGCTCTAGGTGCTAAATTTACCAAAACAGTAACTTGCTTACCAATAATTTCTTCTGCTGTAAAACTTTCAGCAATCCCAGATACAATAGTTCTTTTATCTATACCTGTATCTATTTTAAGCTTCATTAACTTTTTAGTTTTAGGCATTTTTATTGCCTCTAAAATAGTCCCAACACGTATATCAAGTTTTGTAAAATCATCAAATGTAATCGTTTCTTTTTGTGGTTCAATTACTTTATTAGCAGCTTCATTAGCTTTCTTATTCGCTTCTAATTTATCTAACTGTATTTGAATTTCTTTATCTTCAATTTTATTAAATAACAACTCTGCTTTTCCTATTTGATGCTTGGATGGAAATAATATTTTATTTAAAGTAATATCATTCCAATTAGATTCTGATTCGAGTTCAGAATGACAAAGTATGCTTTTTAGTTTAGTTGACGTAAACGGTAAAAATGGTTCACTTAATGTTGCTAATGCTGATGCAATTTGAAGTGCAACATACATAATGGTTTGAACACGTTCAGGGTTCTCTTTAATTTGTTTCCAAGGTTCTTCATCAGCTAAATATTTATTCCCTAAACGCGCTACATTCATCAACTCTCCAAGTGCCTCTCTAAATCGGTAACGCTCTATAGAGCTTGAAATCACATTTGGATATGCTCTTAGAGTTGTTAATGTTTCTTCATCAACAGCTGTAAATTCATTTGGAATTGGTACTATCCCATCATAATATTTATTAGTTAATACCACTACCCGGTTTATAAAGTTTCCAAATATCGCTACTAACTCATTATTATTACGTGCCTGAAAATCTTTCCAGGTAAAGTCATTATCCTTAGTCTCTGGAGCATTTGCAGTTAAAGCGTAACGTAACACATCTTGCTTTTCTGGAAATTCTTCTAAGTATTCGTGTAACCAAACGGCCCAGTTTTTTGAAGTGGATAGTTTATTTCCTTCCAAATTTAAAAATTCATTCGCAGGTACATTTTCAGGTAACACATAACTTCCTTCAGCTTTTAACATAGCTGGAAAAATAATACAGTGAAATACTATATTATCTTTTCCTATAAAATGTACTAAAGTAGTATCTTCATCTTTCCAATATGGTTTCCAATCTTTTCCTTCTCGTTCTGCCCATTCTTTTGTCGCAGAAATATAACCTATAGGTGCGTCAAACCATACATATAATACTTTGCCTTCTCCTCCTTCTACAGGCACTGGTATTCCCCAATCTAAATCACGAGTTACTGCACGTGGACGTAGTCCATCATCAATCCAAGATTTTACTTGCCCATATACATTAGGTTTCCAATCTTTTTTATGACCTTTTAAAATCCATTCTTTTAAAAAATCTTCATGCTTATCTAATGGCAAAAACCAATGCTTGGTTTCTTTTAAACTTGGTGTCGCCCCAGTGATTGCAGATTTTGGATTAATTAAATCTGTTGCATTATGACTCGTCCCACATTTTTCACATTGATCTCCATAGCTTTCTTCATTGCCACATTTTGGGCAAGTACCAATTACAAAACGATCTGCTAAAAACTGATTTGCATCTGCATCATAAAATTGTTCTGTAACTTCTTCAATAAATTCTTCTTTATTATATAAAGTTTTAAAAAATTCTGAAGCAGTTTCATGATGAACTTTAGCTGATGTGCGCGAGTAATTATTAAATGATATTCCAAAATCTTCAAATGATTGTTTGATAATGGCATGATATTTATCTACAATATCTTGAGGTGTTACACCTTCTTTTTTTGCTTTAATAGTTATTGGCACACCATGCTCATCACTTCCACAAATAAATGCTACATCATGACCTTGTAATCTTAAGTAGCGTGAATAAATATCAGCAGGCACATAAACCCCTGCTAAATGACCAATATGTATGGGACCGTTAGTATAAGGTAATGCTGCTGTTATGGTATATCGTTTAGGTTGACTCATTTAGTAAACTTTATTTTTATCGTCATTGCGAAAGAGATACAACTGTGGCACTATTTAAAAATAGTGATTTAAATTAAACAGATTCCTGCGCTTTGCTCGGAATGACGAATCATTTTGAAGCCACAAAAGTACACATTTTAACCCCTTTATTGAAAAAAAATGTACATTTACAAAAAGCCTATTTTATGTTTTTTAAACGACTATTATATCTCATTATTTGCATTGCTTTTTTTAATATTAGTAATGTATTTTCGCAATCATTTAATACAGACAATCGTATGCAAAAATTAATACAACCTCCATATTTAAAAATTGGAGATACTGTAGCTATTGTAGCCCCTTCTGGAATTTTAAAAAACAGAATTGAAGAGATTAAACGTGCTACAGATTTGTTAGAGGGTTGGGGGTTACATGTTATTATTGGAAAACATGTTTTTAAACAAGCTAATCATTTTGCAGGAACTGATGAGGAACGTTGCGAGGATTTTCAGAATGCATTAGATAACCCAAAAGTTAGTGCCATCTTATGTGCTCGAGGTGGTTATGGGGCTGTCCGAATTTTAGATAAATTAAATTATTCTAAATTTAAAATCGATCCAAAATGGGTTATTGGGTATTCTGACATTACAGCATTACACAATCAAATTCACAATGAAGGCTTTCAGTCATTACACGCGTTAATGGGAGTGAGTTTAACTAAAAATTTAGAAGAGATTAAAGAAACCGTTGCTTCATTTAAAACTGCCATTTTTGGAAAACAGTTATCTTATACTCTTGAAGGTTCTAAATATAATAAAACAGGAAGTGTTACTGCGCCATTAGTTGGTGGAAATTTAACGATGTTACATACCATGCTTGGTTCAAAAACAAGTATAGATACTTCTGGAAAAATATTATTTATTGAAGAAATTGGCGAATACAAATATCATATCGATCGTATGTTACAAAGCTTAAAACGTGCAGGATATTTTGACAATTGCAAAGGAGTAATTATAGGCGATATGACTAAACTTAGAAAAAATACAACTTTATGGGGAACGTCTATAGAGCAATTGATTTTGGATGTTTTATCTGAGTACAATTTTCCAATTGCTTTTAATATGCCAGCTGGTCATGAAAAAGATAATCGTGCTCTGATTTTAGGAAGAATAGTTAAGTTAGATGTAAATAATGAACGATCTACAGTAGTCTTTGAAGAATAAATAATATATACCGTTATGAAAGCAGAGATTCCTGCTTTCTCAGAAATTTATGACATTTTACGATTTATCAAAAGAAGAACGAGTTGTATTGGTTGAAAAAATAAATCAAGAGATTGTCATTGATTTATCTTCAAATCAGGTTGATCATATTATTCAATATTTCTCTGATGAAGATACTTACATTCGTAAAACAGCTTATTTAGCTATCGGAAAACTTTTTTATGCTCAATCTGAATTACAAAAAATAATTCTTTCTATTTTAAAACAGTTATTAAATTCAGAAGTTGACAAAGTACGTCAAACAGCTATTAATGCTGCTGGAGAGATTGGCAAATTCCATTTTGATAAGGTTCAAGAGTTTTTTGATACTGGATTGTTTGATAAACATCACTCTGTTAGAAATGCCGTAATTGGTTCTGTAAAAAAAATGGGGGAGAAAAATCCAACCCCTATTTTAGCATGGGCAAAAACCTATCTTAAGCATCCAGACAAAGAAATACGCCGTGAAATATGTCACGGTATAGAACTCCGTGGACGTAAACACCCTCAAGATGTTTTACCATTACTAAAAGAATTAGAGTTTGATAACACGCGACGTGTATCCGATACCTTAGTTCATGTATTAGGTCAGATTGCTTATAAAAATGGTTGTTTAAAAACTGTTATCACTCACCTTAATACTTGGAAGAATAAAGAATTGGTTCAAAAAGCTTTAGATGAAATTATAGATGTGCATGATCGTTATAAAAGTTTTGCAGCATTAACACAACAGCAAGCTATTGATTACATTGATTCTAATTATAAATTATAAAAATATTTAAAGCATCTTATTTTATTTTTTTAAATATAAACATATCTCCATTTTGTTTTACAGTAAAACCTGTAATTAGATCTTGTTCATTTCGTGTAAATTTAAAATAAGCACTAGCAACTTTTAATAATAAAATATCTTTTTTTGAAGGTGTTAAAAAAGCACTGCTTTCAGGTTCTTTCGGATCGCTTAAAAGAACTTTACCATCAAATAATTTAATTTCAAAAGTTCTAGAAATTTCTTCGCTATGCATTTCATAAACACCAACATAATCTTTCAACAATTCTTTTGAAATTTCTTTTGAGCTAAAAATTTCCAAGGGTTTATCTATTAAAAGACTAGCTATATAATTAGCTATTTCTTCTGTTCTATCATATTTTGTATTGGCTAATATGGAAACAAAAACATCTTCATTAGGAAGGTGTAATACAGTGCTAGTAAAACCATATAAATTACCTCCATGTTGCACAGTAGGGCTTCCACTTATATTTTTAAGAAAAACCCCATACCCATATCCAGTTCTTTCTCCTGAGTCAATTATTTTTTCTGTGATCAGCTCATCTACAACAAACTTTGAAATTATTGTTTTATCTATTAAAGCCCTATTCCATAGAAACAAATCATTAGTGGTAGAAACCACCCCGCCTGCAGCATACATTGCTGATCCAATAATTTTTGGTGCAGGAAATAAACTATCGTTTTTATGATTGTATCCTATAGGGATTCTTTTCTTTTTAATATTATCGTTATACCAAAGTCCCGTGGAATTCATTTTCAAAGGTTCAAAAATATTTTTCTGCAAATACTCCTTTAAAGATAATCCTGTTACTTTTTCTAAAGCTGCTCCTAATAGCGGGTAATTAGAATTGCTATAATTCCATTTTTCACCAGGCTTAAAACTCAAAGGTTCATCTTTATAATAAGCAATCAACTCTTTTGGCGTATGTTCTTTAGCTAATAAATGAAGTTCATCATCTTCAAGAATGAAGTATTCAGGAATGCCAGAGGTTTGTGATAACAAATGATGGATTGTAATTGGGTGTTTTTTTGAAGGATAATAAGGTACATACTTCTGAATAGTATCTTTCAAAGTCATTTTACCATTTTCTACTAATTGAAGAATGGCTGCAGCTACAAATTGTTTAGTAATTGAAGCTATTTGAAAAACCATATCGGTTTTTAACTTTTGCTTAGATTTTAGTGACGCCAATCCATAAGCTTCTTCAAAGATAATTTTTCCTTTTTTTGCTATTAGAACCACAGCACCGGGTTCATTTTTTGGATATTCAATGGTTAAAAAATCATCAATTGCTTTTAAATGTTTCGTTTCATTTTGAGCATAATTAAAGCTAATAAACAATGTAAAGAATAGGGCTATTAAATTTATTTTCATTTGTTTTATTTTTAGGCAAATGAATTGATTTTACTGTTATTAGTCTATTCAAATCTAGATTTGAGTATAATTTTAAGTTATGCTTTTAGATGTGTTTTCCTGAATTGACTGGGGGATTGATTTGTATTTGCTTTAAATACACGTTGAAAGGTAGCTTGAGAATTAAACCCACATTCAAAAGCTATTCCTGTGATAGTGAAGTTTTCAGAATTATCTGCTAATAATTGTTTTTTAAATTCTTCAATTCTATATGTATTTACATAATCATTAAAGCTCTTATTTAGGTACTGATTTAAAATTGCAGAAATTGTTTTTTGAGGGATTCCTGTTTGTTTCACAACGTCACTGAGTTTAAGTAATGGATTTAAATACAAATGTTCTTTTTTCATTAAGTCTTCTAAAGTTGTAATAGTATTTAAAACTGTCTCATTTGAAAAGCCTTGAGGTTTTGATGTTTTTTTATAGGTTTTAAAACTTATGATATAACCATTAATCCCCAACCAATAAACTAAAACAATTAAAGGTATATATATAGGGTACCAACTAACAAACTTTAGTAATATATTGGATAATGAAGGAATTAAATAAGGGATTAAATGTAAAAGCCATATTACAGAAAAGATTGAAAACCCTAAAATAAAACGTTTTACCCATCTTATTAAATCCTTATTACTTTCATCTTTTTTATAACTTGAAATAAATTGAAATGTTAACCATAAATATATGATTAACGATAACCATCTAGGAATATCTACATAAAGGTTATACCTTTCTATAAAGTTACCCAACGCAATATTACTTTGTGACTTAATTAAACCTAAAAAACCACCAAGAATAAAAAGTATGACAGCAAAATTTGGAATAAAATCTAATAGGGTACTATAAAAATGTTTACGATTAGGTTCACTTATTTTAAATTCTGGATTTAGAATTGTTTTTACATAAAAATAAATTAAAGGTCCAATGGGCATAATAACAACAAGTGGTATAATGGCTTCCAAAATTAACAAAAGTGAAGATGTGCTTGTTACTGTTTCTAATAAATAAGTATTAAAACACGCTAGTGAAATTAGTAAAATAACCCATCCTAACAATTTATTTGCTTTTTTATTAATTCTTAACCTAAATAATAGAATTGATGTTATAACTCCTTGAATAGTGCCAAGTAGAATAATAATGTTTAAAAAATTGAATAATGAATTCATCAAAGCAAAGTTATCTGTTTTTAGTAAATTACTGTTTTTTAAAGATAATTTTATGAGATTCCCGTCTCTCGGGAAATATTATGGCACAACATAACGAGCTTGGTAAAAAAGGAGAACAATTGGCGGTAGATTATCTACTGAAACACAATTATATTATTCGCGAACGTAATTATCGTTTTGACAAAGCCGAAGTTGACATTATTGCTCAGAAAGAAAATATTTTAGCTATTGTTGAAGTAAAAACGCGATCAACTATAGATTTTGGAAATCCTCAAGATTTTGTAAAACCTAAGCAAATTAAAAATTTGGTGAAAGCCGTAGATGAATATGTAGTTACAAATGATTTAGATGTCGAAGTTCGTTTTGATATTATTGCTATTTTAAAAGAGCACAATTCTTATAAAATTGAACATTTAAAAAATGCTTTTTATCATTTTTAATTATTTATTTATCATACAATTTACGAAGCGCTTCGATATCGTAAGGTTTAGCAATAATTTCCTTGTCTTTATCTAAAATATAATATGTTGGCGTAGATCTAATATTATAATTTTTAGCTGTAGTATTTGCCCACTTATCTTTGCCATAAACATGAATAAATTCAGGGTATTTTTGAATTTCTTTATTCCAATTTTTAGGTTCGTCTTCTAAGCCAAATGCAATTACTTTAAAATCGCCTACTTCAAAGGTTCTTAAATAACTTTGTAATTGTGGAATTTCTTTTAAGCAATGCCCACAAGTACTACTCCAAAATACAAGAATATATTTATCAGCACTTTTTAGATCACTTAATTTTTTTGTTATTGTTCTACCTTCTTCTGTAATTTCAAAAGAAAAATCAGGAGCTTTGTTCCCTATAGATAAACTTTTAAATAACGTTAACCCATTAACCAGTTCTTCATCCTTTAAAGATTTAGCGATATCTAATAAATATTTTTCGGCAATATAGTTTGCCAGAGATTCATAATTAGCATCTACCATTTGTTGCCATAAAACTTCTAGCAAATTGCCTTTAATTACTAGCCTTGCTTCTTTCATTGCTAAATAAACAGCGTCAATATTCTCTCTATATGATGTTTCCTGATCTTTTTCACCAGATGACATTCCGAACACAAAATTAAGAATACGCTCGATTAAAAAATCTGAGCTTTGTAATACCTCATCGTTAAAATTTACATGATCAAAAAAATGTGTTCTTATATTTTGCACATAAGTAGTTACATTTTCATAGTGTTCTGGAATATAAGGTGTATTTGCTTCTATAAAATGTAATGCTAATGTTTCTTTAGCAGCTTCTTCATAGCTTGCTTGTGTTTCTTTTTGAGTTTTAAATATAGAAGCTAAAGTTAGAGAGTCTTCACTTTTGCTCTTATAAAAATCTCCTATTTCTTGAGTCACTAACCCCATACTATTTGTATATGAGTTTATTAATGTATTCTCTATAGATGATTGATATTTAATCCCTACACCAGCTGTAAAAGCGAGTTCTACATCTTCTTTTCCATTGTAAATTACATCAAAATTAAATTCGTCTTGAGGTAAAGCATATACTAAACGATACATCCCTTGAGTTGCTGTTGAGTCTAATTTAATTTCAAAATTACCTTGTTCGTCAAAAGCTGTATGTGCTATATACTCTGAAGCTGTAGGTGTTATTTTATATAAAATTACATTATCGAAATCTTTAGGAGGAGAAAAATTACCTTTTATAGAATGTTGCGCAAACATAGCCAAAGGTAAAATCATTAATAGGGTCCCTAATTTTTTAAACATTACTTTTTTAATTTTATAACTCTTTATTTATTTTATCTATTTCTTAAAAGACAATAATCAAGCCAAAATAGGTTGAATTGCTTTTAATGCTTTCTCTATAGTATTTATGCTTTCAAAAGTAAGCAATAATCGTAAACCATTTCGGGTTTGTTTTTCTTTCATTTTACAAGCATTAGGATTTGATTGTACATAATGTAATACTTTTGAAAAGCTAGCACTTTGATAAAATTTGCTTTGCTGATCATTTATAAAATATCCAACAAACTTACCTTGCTTCATTATTATTTTTTCGAAACCAAGTTTTGTCGCTATCCATTTTATTCTCACACTATTTAATAAATCCACTACTTGTATTGGAAATTCTCCAAAACGATCTAATAATTCAGTTTCAAATTTTTGTAACTCCTCTTCTGTTTTTAGAGTATTCAATTCTGTATATAAATTTAAGCGCTCTGCAATGTTATTTACATAATCATCTGGAAAGAGTAATTCGAAATCAGAATCAATAGTAATATCTTTTACATATTCTTTTTCTTCTAAATAATCTTTATATAAATCCTTAAATTCGTCTTCTTTAAGTTCTTCAATAGCTTCTTTTAGAATTTTCTGATAGGTGTCAAATCCTATTTCATTAATAAATCCACTTTGTTCTCCTCCTAATAAATCGCCTGCCCCTCTAATTTCTAAATCTTTCATCGCGATATTAAAACCACTTCCTAACTCTGTAAATTGCTCAAGTGCCGTAATTCGCTTTCGTGCATCACTAGTCATTGCAGAATATTCTGGTGTAATAAAATAGCAGAATGCTTTTTTATTACTACGACCTACACGACCTCTCATTTGATGCAAATCGCTTAATCCAAAATTATTGGCATTATTAATAAAAATAGTATTTGCGTTTGGTACATCTAATCCGCTCTCTACAATAGTTGTACTTACCAAAACATCAAATTCGCCATTCATGAATGCAAGCATTAATTGTTCTAGCTTTTTACCTTCCATTTGTCCATGACCAATCCCTATTTTTGCATCTGGCACTAAACGCTGAATCATTCCTGCAACTTCTTTAATATTCTCGATACGATTATGTATAAAAAATACTTGACCGCCACGTTGAATTTCATAACTCACCGCATCACGAATTGTGGTTTCACTAAATCGTATGACATGACTCTCTATCGGAAAGCGATTTGGTGGAGGTGTAGTAATTACCGACAAATCTCTTGCTGCCATCAAACTAAATTGCAATGTTCTCGGAATTGGAGTTGCTGTTAATGTAAGAACATCTACATTCTCTTTAATAGATTTTAATTTCTCCTTTACTGCGACCCCAAATTTTTGTTCTTCATCAACAATTAATAAACCTAAATCCTTAAACTTTACATTTTTATTTACCAATTGATGCGTTCCAATAACTATGTCGACACTTCCAGTTTCTAACTGCTCTAATGTTTCTCGTTTTTGTTTTGCTGTTCTAAACCTATTTAAATAATCTACAGTAACAGGAAAATCTTTTAATCGAGCACTTATAGTTCGATGGTGTTGGTAAGCTAAGATTGTTGTAGGCACCAAGATGGCTACTTGTTTACCGTTATCTACTGCTTTAAATGCAGCTCGTATCGCAACTTCAGTTTTACCAAAACCTACATCTCCACATATTAAGCGATCCATTGGGCGTTCGCTTTCCATATCCGCTTTAATATCTGCTGTTGCTGTGCTTTGATCTGGTGTATCTTCGTATAAAAAAGAAGCTTCTAATTCATGCTGTAAATAACTATCTGGATTATATTGAAATCCTTTTTCTACTTTTCGTTTAGCATAAAGCTTTATAAGATTAAATGCAATCTCTTTAACTCTTGATTTTGTTTTTTGTTTTAAAGCTTTCCAAGCTTTACTTCCTAGTTTATATACTTTTGGTGGCTTGCCATCACTACCATTAAACTTTGTGATTTTGTGGAGTGAATGTATACTTAGATATAGTACATCTCTCTCTCCATAAACTAGTTTTATAGCTTCTTGCTTTTTACCCTCGACATCAATTTTTTGAAGCCCTCCAAAACGTCCGATCCCATGATCGATATGTGTAACATAATCACCTACATCTAAATTAGTCAACTCTTTTAAAGTAATGGCTTGCTTCTTAGCATAACCATTTTTAATATGAAACTTATGATAGCGTTCAAAAATTTGATGATCTGTATAGCAAATAATTTTATCATCGTGGTTTTGAAATCCTTGATATAGAGATAATACTATTGTTTTATAATGTACTTCAACCTCAACATCTCTAAAAATATCATCTAAACGTTTTGCTTGTTGCTCACTAACACAAGAGATATAATTAGTATATCCTTTTTTATGATTAGCATTTAAATCTTCTATTAATAAATTAAATTGCTTATTAAATGAGGGTTGTGGTGTTGTATTAAAATTTATGTCTTCATTGCTAAACAATGAAGATGTACCAAATTCTACAATTGTATAGTTTAGCAATTGTTTTTTTAACAACTCTGAATTACAAAACAACTCTATTGGTTCTGCATGATTAATTGTTTCTGAAAGTTTAGTAAAAGCTTCGCTCGCTTTACTGAATAACAAATCTGTTCGGTCAAAAAACAATTTTGAGTTTTTAATGAATACCACTGTTTTTGAAGCAATATATTTTAGAAAACTTTGCCTACTTTCTTCTAAAAATTTATTAGCTACATTAGGGATGATACTTATTTTTTTAATCTGCTCTGTTGAAAGTTGAGTTTCAACATCAAAAGTTCTAATACTATCTACTTCATCTCCAAAAAACTCGATACGATAAGGTTGATCATGAGAAAACGAAAATACATCTACAATACCCCCACGTACTGAAAATTCTCCTGGTTCAGTTACAAAATCAACACGTTTAAATTGATATTCAAACAGCACTTCGTTTACAAAATCGATAGATAAATTATCTGTTACAGATATTTTTAGAGTATTACGTTCCAACTCTTTACGTGTTACTACTTTTTCAAAAAGTGCATCTGGATATGTGACAATTACAGCTGGTTTTTTGCGAGAATTAATACGATTAAGTACTTCTGCTCGAAGCAATACATTAGCATTATCTGTTTCTTCTATTTGATAGGGTCTACGATAACTTCCAGGGTAAAACAATACTTCTTTATTTCCTAAAAGTTGCTCTAAATCGTTTAAATAATAAGCCGCTTCTTCTTTATCATTAAAGATGAGTAAATAAGGTTTATCAATTTCTTTAAATGTGTTTGATACTACAAATGAAAATGAAGACCCTACAAGTCCTTTTATATGTATCTTTTTTTCGTTTTCGGCAATAGCAATTTGCAGTTTTTGCAATTGCAAAGACTGTATAAAAGCTTGCGAGGTTATTGTTTTACTCACTCTAAAAAAATTTAGGCAAATATAGTTGAAGTCTTATTAATTATAAATGGGATTTTTTAATTTTTACTAAACATTAACGCATTAGTATTTACTATTGTACCCTTTTTATATTTATAAAAAATACACTAAAAAATATAACATGAAGCATCACTATATAGAATACTAAAAAAGCTAAAATTTTAATTTTAAAAGGGGTTTAGTTTATCTATATTTGCAGCACTAAAAAAACAATACAAAGTATGTCAATTTCAGATTTATTTGATAGTGCGTTTAAGAAACGTAATGAAGATCATTTTGCAGCAATAGTTAGGTTAGCAATGGACGATTGTATAATCACTGATGAAGAGAAAGCATTTTTAGATCGTTTGGCTAGAAATTTAGATATTAGCGATGCGCATTATAAAGGTATTTTAAAAGATTATAAATCACACCCAATTAATCCTCCGACATCTTATAACCGTCGCCTAGAACGTTTATATGATTTAGCAAGAATGGTATATGCTGACCATATTAAAGATGAGCATCAAGTTGTATTATTAAGAAAAATTGCTGTTGGTTTAGGGTTTACTCCAGAAAACGTAAGGTATGTAGTTGATAAAGCGTTGACTTTGGTTAATGAAAATATTGACTTAGATGATTTTATTGTTGAAATAAAAAATATGAATAGATAAGATTAATCAATTCTTATTTAGAATATAAAAAAGGCTAACCATTATTTTTGGTTAGCCTTTTTTATTTAAACTTAAATATAACTTTTATTGTTTTGCATTACGCATAAACTCTTCTGCTTTTTCTACCATATTTTTGCTTCCACAAATAAATGGCACGCGCTGATGTAGTTCTGTTGGCTCAACATCTAAAGTTCGTACAAAACCATCACTTGCTTTTCCATTAGCTTGCTCTGCTAAAAATGCCATTGGATTGCATTCATATAACAGACGTAGTTTTCCATTAGAATTTTTAGAGCTTCTAGGATATAAATAAATACCTCCTTTAATCATATTTCTATGAAAATCAGATACTAAGGATCCTATGTAACGAGACGTATATGGGCGATCTCCTTCTTCTTTTTGGCAATACTTTATATAATCTTTTACACCTTGAGGGAAATGAATATAATTTCCTTCGTTTACAGAATATATATTCCCATTTTCAGGAAATTGCATATTTGGGTGGGACAGATAAAATGTACCTATAGCTGGATTTAATGTAAATCCGTTTACACCATCTCCTGTTGTATAAACTAACATTGTAGAAGTTCCATAAACCACATAACCTGCGGCCACTTGCTCACTACCTTTTTGCAAAAAATCGTCTATGGTAACTGGTGTTCCTAATGGTGTTACACGCCTGTAGACAGAAAAAATAGTTCCTACAGATACATTAACATCTATATTAGACGAGCCATCTAAAGGGTCCATTAAAACCACATATTTATTTTGATTATTATCGTCCTGACTATTAATACTTATAAAATCATCTTCTTCTTCACTTGCAATACCACAAACAATGTTTCTGTTAGTTAAAGTTTGGATAAATTTATCATTAGCATAAACATCTAATTTTTGCTGATCTTCACCTTGTATATTCGTATCTCCTGCTGCTCCAATAATATCTACTAATCCAGCTTTATTCACCTCATAATTCACCACTTTTGCAGCTAATCTGATAGAATTTATTAATCGAGATAATTCTCCTGAAGTATATTTAAAAGAAGATTGATGCTCTATAATAAATTCTCCTAAAGTTTGGTTTTTTTGAGACATTTTTATTGGATTCTTTATTTACAGCAAATATCGTATTTTTTAACAAACAATATCATTTTCGCTTACTTGTTTTTATCTATTTAAACATATTTCATAAATGATAAACTAAGCAATCTAATGAACTTTAAACTATATTTGAATTCATTTTAATAATTTATGGAAATAACAATTAGAGAGGCTAATAAAAGTGACATGCCTCAAGTATTACAATTAATTCAGCAATTAGCAGATTTTGAAAAAGAACCGCAAGCTGTTGAAGTTACTATTGAAGATCTAGAAAAAGATGGTTATGGAACACATCCTGCTTTTAAGTGTTTTGTTGCTGAAACAAAAAACAAGGTTGAAGGAATAGCTTTAGTATACACACGTTATTCAACATGGAAAGGTACTGTTTTACATCTTGAAGATTTAATTGTAAATGAAGCAATGCGAGGTTCTGGCATAGGCACTTTATTATTAGATAAAGTCGTAGTATATGGTGCAGAATTAGGCGTAAAACGCATAAGTTGGGAAGTATTAGATTGGAATGAGAATGCTATTAATTTTTACACTCAAAAAGGAGCTAATGTCATGCGTGATTGGGATGTAGTGCAATTAAACGAAGAAGGTATAAAACATTATATATCTAATATTAACTAATGCAAATATTTAAATTTGGAGGTGCTTCTGTAAAAGATGCTAAAGGTGTAAAAAACATAGCAACAGTATTACAAGCTGTTGGTTATGAAAATACTTTTATTGTAGTTTCTGCAATGGGAAAAACTACAAATGCTATTGAAAAAGTAATCGATAATTATATTAACAACCGTAAAGAATTACAAAGTTCTATTCAAGATATTAAAAAATACCACAATGCTATTTTATTAGATTTATTTGAAAATGAACAACATCATATTTTTAATTCTATTTCTAATTTATTTAAAGAATTCACTCATTTCTTTACTACCAACAAATCTCCTGATTATAATTTTATATACGATCAAGTAATTGGTTACGGGGAGCTTATTTCCACCACAATCGTAAGCGTATATCTTGAAGAAGTTAATATTAAAAATAATTGGTTGGATGTACGTCAATTTATAAAAACAGATAATTTTTATAGGAGTGCTAAAGTAAATTGGGAGGTTACTCAAAACTTTATTTCAAAACATATAAATCGTAGTCAGTTAAATATTACTCAAGGGTTTTTAGCAAGTGATGCTAATAATTTTACTACAACATTAGGGAGAGAAGGAAGTGATTATACTGCTGCTATTTTTGCATATTGCTTAAATGCAGAAAATGTAACTATCTGGAAAGATGTTCCTGGTATATTAAATGCAGATCCAAGACATTTTGAAAACACACAATTATTACATCAAATTTCATATAGAGAAGCCATTGAGCTTGCTTTTTATGGTGCTTCTGTAATACATCCAAAAACCTTACAACCATTACAACGTAAAGAAATTCCTTTACTCGTAAAATCATTTTTAAATCCAAACAATGTAGGTACTCGTGTTAGTAAAGGAGTAGATTTAGAGCCTAAAATACCGTGCTTTATTGTAAAGAAAAATCAAGTATTAATTTCATTATCTTCTTTAGATTTCTCTTTTATTGTAGAAGAAAATATTAGTGAAATTTTTAATTTATTACATCAATATAAAATGAAAGTAGATATGATTCAAAATTCTGCAATTAGTTTTTCAGTTTGTATTGATAATAATTACAATAATTTAGAAAAATTGCTTCAGACTCTTAAAGCCAAATTTAAAGTAACACATTACGATAATGTGTCTTTATATACGGTTCGTCATTATAATGAAAAATCTATTCATTTTCTAGAAGAAAATAAAACTATTTTATTAAAACAATTGTATCAAGAAACGATGCAAATTGTAGTTAAATAAGCCAATACTATTGTATTTTGTTTTTAAGTATATTTGTAAATCATCAATAAAAACGTAAATGGGTTTAGTAACAGCTAAAGAAGTTTCAAAGGCTATAAATGCTAATAAATATGGTTTTTTAGGTACGTGTTTTGGATGGTTTTTAATGAAACTTCTTAAAATATCTACACTCAATAAAATATACAATCGAAATAAGCATTTAAAAAAACTTGAATTTTTAAATGCTATTTTAGAAGAGTTCCAAATAAAATTTGAAATCCCTGAAGAAGATTTAAAACGGTTACCTAAAGATGGTTCTTATATTACAATTTCTAATCATCCTTTAGGAGGCATTGATGGCATTTTACTTCTAAAATTAATGCTAGAGCAGCGTTCAGATTTTAAAATTATTGGTAATTTTTTATTGCATCGCATAAAGCCTTTAAAACCTTATGTTATGCCAGTAAATCCTTTTGAGGATAGAAAAGATGTTAAGTCTAGCCTTACTGGTTTTAAGCAATCTTTACTGCATTTAAAAGAGGGGTGCCCTTTAGGAATTTTCCCTGCAGGAGAGGTTTCTACCTATAGAGATGGAAAATTGGTTGTGGATAGGCCTTGGGCTGAAGCTGCAATGAAATTAGTACAAAAAGCCGAAGTCCCTGTTGTACCTATTTATTTCCACGCAAAAAATAGCAAATTCTTTTATACACTTTCTAAAATTAGCGACACGTTTAGGACTGCTAAACTGCCTTCTGAACTTCTAACTCAAAAACGCCGTGTCATAAAAGTTCGTATTGGACGTCCTATCACTGTTAAAGCCCAAAAAGAGCAAGAAAATTTAGCCGATTTCACAGATTTTTTAAGACGAAAAACATACATGCTATCCAATGCTTATGAAGAAAAATCTAAACGATTAGAAAATATTTCGTCCACATTAAAAACACCTCTTATTCCCAAAATCCCTAAAAAAATTGTAACTCCTATTGATTTTGAGGTTATGATTAAAGAAATTGAGGACTTAAAAGAAGGGGATTACAGGCTTTTAAAAAGTAAAAATTACGAAGTGTATTTAGCTCCTGCTATTAAATTACCTAATATTCTTCAAGAAATTGGTCGTTTACGTGAAATTACTTTTAGAGAAGTAGGAGAAGGTACTAATGAAGCTATTGACCTTGATAAGTTTGACACTTATTACCATCATATGTTTTTATGGGATGATGATAAGAAAATAATTGCTGGAGCTTATCGTATGGGGTTAGGCACTAAGATTTTTGAAAAATTTGGAATTAATGGTTTTTATCTACAAGATCTATTTAGGTTTGAGCCTGAACTTCATAAAATGATGAGCCAATCCATTGAGCTTGGTCGTGCATTTATTATTAAGGAATATCAACAAAAACCAATGCCGCTATTTTTATTATGGAAAGGAATTGTGCATACCACTTTAAGATTTCCAGAGCATAAATATTTAATAGGAGGAGTGAGCATTAGCAATAAGTTTTCAAATTTCTCAAAATCTTTGATGATTGAATTTATGAAATCACATTATTATGACCCCTATTTAGCACAGTACATTCACCCTAAAAAAGAGTTTAAAGTAAAATTAAAAGATGCTGATAAAGACTTTGTATTTGATGCTACCGAAGCTGATCTTAACAAATTTGATCGCATTATAGATGAAATCGAACCAGGTAGCTTAAGGCTACCCGTATTACTTAAAAAATACATTAAGCAAAATTGTAAACTTATAGGTTTTAATGTAGATCCTTTATTTAATAATGCAGTAGATGGTTTAATGTATATTAAAATTTCTGACTTACCAGATAGTACTGTACGCCCTGTTATGGAGGAGTTTCAAGCAGAATTAGAACGTAAATTCATGGCTGGTGATGTGGAATAAAAATATTTTCATAATATCTTTTTTCATTATAGTGGGATTACATACTTATTCTCAAACCATTACTGGAATAATATTAGATAAAAAAACAAATACACCTATAGAAAGGGTTTCAGTGTATTTTGACAATACTACTATTGGTACTACAACTAACTCAAAAGGCGAATTTCAGATCGATAATGAACATAATATTAAATCGCCACTAATTATCTCTTTTATTGGCTATAAAAAAGTTATACTAAATACTATTAATTATAATGAGAGCTATACCATTCTATTAGAAGAAGAAGCGTTTTCATTAGGAGAAGTTATAATTACTAATGATGATTGGCCCAGAGCGTTGAAGCTAGAAGAATTCCGAAAGCATTTTTTAGGAACATCTAAGAATGCAAAATCTTGTACTATTTTAAATGAAGATGATTTAATCTTAAGATATGACAAACAATCAAAACAACTAACAGCCGCTTCTAAACAACCTTTATTAATTAAAAATAAAAATTTACAATATTTAATCACATACGATTTACAAGAGTTTTTTATTGAATACTCATATGTTAGAGGTGAAGAAGAGCGCGTTTACAGATACACTTTCTCTTCAGGAACTAGTTTTTTTAAAAAAACTGAATCTAAAGATAATTCTAAAATTAAAAGAAGGAGAGCTAATGCATTTAAAGGTTCAACACTTCACTTTATGAGGGCTTTAGTTCAACAAAAATTAAAAGACAGAAAATATCAATTATTCGATGGAAGTTTCCAAACACAACCTGAAAAATTTATAACTATTACTCCTATTGATAGCTTAAATGTTTATTTATTAAATGTAATTCCTGATCCAGAAATCATTGCTCATAGAAAAAACAATCCTACAATTTCTTTTAACAATACCGTTCCTCCAAAATCTTTAAATGTACTATATAAACGAAATAGACAATCTATATTTAAACCTAATCAGTTTGAATTTATTGTAGATAAAAACGGAAATCATTTTCCGCCAGATGCAGTAATTTTTAGTGGTGATTTAGGCGAACAACGCTTGGGAGATACATTTCCTTTAGATTATACTTTAGAAGAAGATTAAGAGTTCAAATACTGTCCTACAAACTCTTCAACATAAGTTTTAATTTCATTTCTTGCTTTAAAAAAAGCAGCTTGTTTTTCACTCTTACTACCTACTACTTTTGAAGGATCAAAAAAGTTATGATGTAATCGTACTGCGTTTTGACTTGGAATAAACGGACAGTTTTCATTCGCGTGATCACAAACTGTAAGAATATAATCAAAATTAATATTTGCATATTCATCTACATGATTAGAAGTGTGATTGGAGATATCTATCCCATCTTCTTTCATTATAGCAACTGCATCTTGGTTTAATCCGTGAGTTTCGATACCAGCACTATAAATATTTGCTTTATTTTTTGTAAGTGTATAAAAATAACCGTGTGCCATTTGGCTTCTACAGGAGTTCCCTGTACACAATACAAGTATGTTTTTCATATTTATTTTTCGCAAAAGCGAAAATATTTTTTATTAATATCTAATTCGTTTAATTCTCTATTCTATTTATCTAATAAAAAAATCCTAACTTATATAAACAGATTCCGCACTTTGCTTTAAATGACAGCCAATTCAAAAGTTTCAATTTACACCAATCAGTTTACTTCTTCTTTCAAACAAAAGATTATCTTTCCAAACTCCATCCAAACTCCCTATACGTTCTCGCTTACCTATATAACGAAAACCTGTTTTTTTATGAAGTTCTATACTACCCAAGTTTTCAGGAAAAATACCAGATTGCAAAGTCCAAAACCCTGCAAGTTCACTTTTAGATATCAAAGCATTCATTAATAAACTACCCACACCTTCTCCTCTACTGTTTTGAGAAACATATACACTTACTTCTCCAACCCCTCCATATACACACCTACTCGATACTGGTGAGAGTGCTGCCCATCCTAAAATAGCATTTTTTTTTATAGCTACTATTCTGCAGTGATCTAAATGAGCATTATTCCAAGCATCATATTCGGGTACTTTTTTTTCAAAGGTAGCCATACCTGTCGCTATTCCTTCTTTATAGATTTTAGATACTTCTTGCCAATCTTCTGGTTGCATATCCCGAATTGATATTGATTCCATTATATTGGATTTATTATTAAAAGATTTTTTGATGTAAATTAACAACAGCCACTTCCAGGAGCACAACTATTTTCATTAGTAGAAGCAATTAACTCTACTTCTTCTGGAACACCACAAATACCTTTTGCTTTACAATCTGTTTTTTCAACTGCTAATTTAAAAATCAAATTATTATTTCTGATTTCGAAATCATTAACAAAAAGTTGTGCAGTATGAAATGTAGCATTCCCATATTCAAACTTAACTTCAGCATCCAAAACATAAGGTTTAATACGTCCAACTTTTTTAAGGATTCCTAGTGCTTTAAAGGTAGACATGTACTCTGTTTTTCCTAATTCACTTGGGCTTTCCCAAAGCTGTATTATGGTTTCTTTCCAATTATCTGATTGTGCACCACAATCTACCGAGTCTATTACAATATGTTTTACTTCTGTAATATGATAATTAGCTCCTAACAGAAGATTTGGTGCATACTCAAACAACAAAGACTTATCTTGATGCTCTGATAATAACGATAATAATTGTTCTGTTTTCATTTGTATTATTTGTGTTTTATTAATCTAATTATAGTTAACAACAATTAGATTTTGTTTTATTAAAAAATAAATTAAATAACTCTTGAAATTCCTGAAAGCGCTCAATATTTAAGCAATAACAAATACTCTTTCCTTTAAAATCTCCTTTTAATAACCCTGCATCATTAATTACTTTTAAGTGTTGTGAAATTGTTGGTTGTGATAAACCAATTTCATCTACAATATCATTACAAATACAACTTTCTTGTTTACTGATATATTGCAAAATAGCTACACGAGCAGGGTGTGAAAACACTTTTGCTATTATAGCTAAATCATTAATTTCAGCGTTGTAAATATCTAACTTAGAAGCTCCCATTTAAAATTTGTAATTGTTATATTGCAATATTACGATAATAAATTTGAATAAAAAAGCCAAAACAGCTATCTTGACCTTTTTAATGTATCTATATAATTTGAGGTAAATCTATTATTCTAAAACCAAGGTTTTTTTCCTTTCTGATAAATTTTAAAAAACTCGTTATTAGTTTTGGTTAAATAAATAATTCCTTCTATGAGTGTAAACGCCCAAACTAATAATCCCAAAAAGCCAAAACTAAAAATATTAATACCAATAGTAATTGCTAATAAAATCACACCTTCTTTATAGTAGCCTAGCACAAATTTATGTACTCCTAAACCTCCCAATAAAATCGCTGTGATTCCTGCTAGCACTTTTTTATTTTCTCCAGAAATCTTCTCATATGCATCTTTAGCTTCATCTGTAAACTCCGAAGCTTTTTCTTTTGCATCCCCTGCAAATTCTGAAGCTTTTTCTTTTGCGCTACCTATAGCTTCTTTTGCTTCTTCTGCAAACTCTCCAGCTTTTTTACTTACACGTTCGGCAGCTTTTTTTAATTCTTCTTTTGTATCGCCTAACATTTCATTTAGGTCATCTTGTAAACTTTTCTCGTCAGACATAATTTTGTTTTTTGGTTAAACTTAAATTTAATTAAATACTTATTATTTGCCAAATAATCTTTGTATGAAGCTTTTTGTTTTATTTGAAGTTTCCATTATTGTTTCTTTAGCTTCTTCTGCTAATTCTCTTGCTTTTTCTTTAGTGTTAACAGCAACTTCTTTTATTTCGGTTTTTAAAGTATTTGCTTTATCGATTATAGTATCTTCTATACTACGATCTACTTTATCATTATTTATGTTTAATTCTTCGTTAAAATTATTTTCTTCTGGCATTTTAATTTTATTCCCTCTACAGGAAAGCACTATCTATAGGTTCCCATAATTCTATTTTATTCCCTTCAGGATCAAGTATCCATCCAAATTTACCATAGTCATATTCTTCAACTTCTCCTACGATAGTAACTCCTTCTTCTTTTAAAACTTCAAGTAATTTATGCAAATTTTCAACTCTAAAATTCATCATAAAATGCTTATCACTTGGTTTAAAATATTGAGTATCTTCTTTAAATGGCGACCATTGTGTAGAACAATCTTTTCCTTCTTTATCTTTCCACCAAAACGTACATCCGTAAGCATCAACTGGTAACCCTAAGTGTTTACCATACCATTCTTTAATTTTATCCGGGTTTTTAGTCTTAAAAAACATTCCTCCAAGACCAGTTACTCTATTCTTCATATTATATGTATATTATTTTAATATTTTGTTACAGTATTATCTTTTCTGCATATTATCTTCATAATAAGTAATCCACTCTTCAGCTGTTATTTTTGAAGCTAATTCGCCTATTAATTCATAAGGAATATCTTCAATCTTTTTTAAACGAATACAGCTTTTACCCATGTCTAATTTATATTTACAATGTTTAGAGTACTCTGTCACAAACCAATCGTATAATTCTTTGTTTGCATAAACACCCATGTGATATACTCCAATAAAGTTTTTTTGTGAAGCAATATTCATAAATGGTAGTGGAAGCTTAGGGTCACAATGATATCCATTAGGATATACTGAATGCGGAACGTAATAACCTATCATATTATAATTCATACCTTCTTCAAAACCTTTTGGTAAGTTGTCGAGTATAATTTTTCGTAATTTATTCATTGCTGGTTTTCTATCTTCAGGGATCTGATTTAAATAATCTTCCGGAGATGTTGCGTTATATTTCATATGTTTATGTTATTTACGTTGTAAGATTAATGCTGATATTAAAGATATAATAAATCCTATAACTATAACATTTGCAAACATTAATAGTGCTAAAGCCATTGGTCCTCCATAATTTTGCATTTGCTGAGTTAGCTCGATTTTTTGTTTTTGAAATTCTTCAACAGATAAGGTTGCTTCCATTTCTTTTAAAGAGTGTGCTAAATACTCTTCTTGAAAATTAGGGTTAATTTGGGTCGTGTATATATAATCAATGATCATAAACCCTAAAGCTGCAAATAAAGAAATAAATAATCCAATGGCTATAGCTTTACCAATCGCTACCCTACCATTGTTTTCTTTATCCCTATAATGTTTAATTCCAAAATAAACAAACACTAAAGAAATAACCATTGATGAATACCCTATAATCGCTTGGGTATTAAAATCTAAATTTTTACCTAAAAGAAAACCCGATAAAAATAAAACTGAAGCAATAATAAACGCATACAGTCCAAACTTAGTAATTGTACTTTTCATATTTTATTAATTTAAAAGTTAATACTTCAAAAGTAGTTTGAGGCTCACTTTTTTAAATCATACTAAAGTACCAAAGACATCCAACTTAAGTCTTAAAGATAAGTATTTCTTAAATAATTTGTAGTGATTTTGCAATTTGAATCGCTTGTGTACGTCGCTTAGCATCTAATTTTAATAGTAAATTTGAAACATGTGACTTTATAGTACTTTCAGATAAAAATAGTTTTTCGCCTATTTCTTTATTTGATAATCCTAGAGCAATTTCCTTTAAAACTTCATATTCACGTTTAGTAATCTCTAATGCTTCAATTTTTTTATAATCAATTTCACTTGAAGGTTTCAACTCTTTATGCAGGCTTTTTTTGTTGATATATACTCCTATAAAAAAGAAAACTAGTGCAATAACTGCTATTGCGATTTCTATTTTCAGGTTCCCCGAATCAATTGAATATCGGCTTAATTGAAATAAAATTGCAACTCCTAATACTAAGCCACCAAAAACAAAAATTGTTTTTTTCATTTTGAAAAGTTAATAAAATTTTGCTTTAATTTTATCAACAATAGTTTTTGCCAATTTTTCTTTGCTTTCTATTGTCCATCCTGCAACATGTGGCGTTAATAATACATTTTTAGCATTAATTAAATATTGAAATGCTTCTGGCAGTTTTTCAGAAAATAAGCTTTCAAAAGAAGATTTTTCAAATTCTAATACATCTAAGCCAGCTCCTAGTATTTTTTCTTGTCTTAAAGCATCAACTAAATCTGTAGTGACCACACTTTTTCCTCTTGCTGTATTAAGCAACCAAAATGGTTTTTTAAACTCGCTTATAAACCTTGAGTTTATCATTTTAAGCGTTAATGGTGTTTGCGGGATATGTAAACTTACTATGTCTACTTTTTCTTGAAACTCTTTTAATAATACTTGTTTTGCATTAATATCACCAACATTTGGTTTAATATCATAGCACAATACCTCTACATCAAAGCCTCTTAGTTTTTTAGCAAAAGCTTTACCCATATTACCATAACCAATGAGTCCTACAATTTTACCATCAAGCTCGATACCACGATTATTTTCTCTAAACCATTTTCCTTCTCGCACCTCAATATCTGCCTTATTTAATTTATTAAATAAAGATAATAACATTCCTAGAGTATGTTCTCCTACAGCATTGCGATTACCTTCTGGCGCTGAGATTAGATAAATTCCTTTTTTGTTTGCATAAGCTATGTCAATATTTTCTAATCCTGCGCCTACACGTCCAATAAATTTTAAGTTTGTTCCCTTATCTAAAAAAGTTTTATCAATTGTAAATCGGCTACGAATAATAAGGCCGTCATATTGATAAATTTTTTCTTCTATCTCAGATTTAGAAGATGTATAATCTTCATCATTAATACACCCTAAATCTTGTAATTGATTTATAAGTAATGAGTGATTACTATCTAAATGAAGAATTTTCATAGTATTGCTCAAAAAAACTAATGCTTATATATTTTGTGAGATACTGAAACAAGTTCAGTACACATTATATTTTTGGATATTCGGATACCGTTTTATCTGCTTGTACATCTCCAGTGTGAGCCGTAGATAATTTTTCGAAAAGTAAAATATGCACCTCTTCTCCATCTTTGGTCATAGGGTTATGCTCAACTCCTTTAGGCACTACAATAAGTTCTCCTTCTCTCACAATCTCAGTACGATCTCTAAACTGCATATATAAAGTTCCTTTAGTAACTTGAAATAATTCATCTTCATTTTCATGACTATGCCATACAAATTCGCCATTTATTTTAGCTAAAATTACTTGCATATCATCCACAATTGCAATCTGATGTGGATGCCAATTTTTAGTGAATAATGAGTGTTTATCTTTTATGTTAATTGGTTTCATTTTTATATAATTTTCTAAAATTGTAAAATCAGTTTTGCAATATAAAAAAACAGGAAAATTCCAAAGATATCATTACTAGTTGTAATAAATGGACCAGTAGCAATTGCAGGATCAATTCCTCTTTTGTCTAAAATTATTGGGACAAAGGTACCAATAAGTGCTGCTATAATAATAACTGAAAGCATAGATATGGCAATTGTACTACTAAATTGAAGCGTATACCCCATTATTTCTCCAAAAACTATTACAAGTCCTCCCAATGCTATACCATTAATCAAGCTCAAACCTACTTCTTTTATAAGCCTGTTTAATAAGCTTCCTTTTACGACATCATTAGCAAGACCTTGTACAATAATAGCACTAGATTGTACCCCTACATTTCCTGCCATAGCTGCAATAAGTGGTGTAAAAAAGAAAAGTTTTTTAACTTGAGAATCTCCCATTAAATCTTCAAAATCCTGTAAAATAAAAACACTTGCTAACCCTCCAAAGAGTCCTAAAACTAACCAAGGTAAACGAGCTCGTGTAAGTTGCCAAATACTATCATCTGCTTCTACTTCTTGAGTAATACCTGCTGCTAACTGATAATCTTTTTCTGCTTCTTCTTTAATAACATCTACAATATCATCAATAGTAATTCTACCCAAGAGTTTTTTATCATCATCTATAACAGGAATAGCTTCCAGATCATATTTCTGCATCACTTTAGCAACATCTTCTACATCATCATTAACATGAACATAATCTACTTTTGGGATGTATACTTCTTTAATATTAGCTCTTGTTTTTGCAACTAATAAATCTTTTAAAGATAATCGTCCTAAAAGTTTATTTTCATCATCTACAACATAAATAGAATGAACTCTGGTAACTTCGGCAGCCTGATCTCTCATTTCTTTTACACAACGTGTCACTGTCCAGTTTTCATTTACCTGCACCAACTCTTTTGCCATAAGCCCTCCAGCCGAATCTTCATCATATTTTAAGAGTTCTTGTATATCTGCCTTATGCTCTTCATCTTCAATCTCTGCTATAACCTCTTCTTGTCGTTCTTCTGGAAGTTCGGCAATAATGTCTGCAGCATCATCGGTATCTAACTCTTCTATTTCTTCAGCAATTTCCTTTATAGAAAGGTTTTGGAGTATTCTTTCACGATCATCATCATCCAACTCCATTAAAACATCAGATGTTTTTTCGCTATCTAAAAGTTTTATAATGTATGTAGCCTGATCTTGATTAAGTTCATCTAAAATTTCGGCAATATCTGCATGATGAAATTCATTTAATAGCTTGAGTGTATCTTCATCGCTTCTCGTATCTATTAAATGTTCTACTTTTTCAATAAGTTCATCACTTATTTGAAACTTAGTATTTTCGTTGGCTTCTTTCACAATAAGCTATTGCTAATTTATATCCACCTGAATTAAGGTTGTGAGTTTTATAAACTCAGAAACACTTAATTGTTCTGGACGCTTGCCAAAGATAACATCTTCTCTTAAATTATCACTTAAATTGAATGTTTTTAAACTATTACGAAGTGTTTTTCTGCGCTGTTGAAATGCTGTTTTTACAACTCTAAAAAATAGTTTCTCATCACAAGGTAACTCAGCATTCTCTTTTCTAGTTAATCGCAATACTCCTGAATCTACTTTTGGAGGCGGGTTAAATACACTTGGAAGCACAGTAAATAAATACTCTGCATCATAAAATGCTTGTACTAAAACCGAAAGGATACCATAGGTTTTATTACCTTCTTTTTCACAAATACGTTGTGCTACTTCTTTTTGAAACATTCCGGAAAACTCTGGAATTTGGTTTCGCATTTCCAAGGTTTTAAACACTATTTGTGACGATATATTATATGGGTAATTACCTATAATTGCAAATGACTCATCTTTAAAGATTTCATTTAAATCATACTTTAAAACATCTTTCTCTATAATCCTATCTGATAAGTTTAAATAATTTGCTTTTAAATATTCTACAGATTCTGTATCGATTTCAATCACATACGTTTTGGTTTTCTTTTCGAGCAAGTATTTAGTTAATACTCCCATTCCTGGTCCTATTTCCAGAACATTTTTATACCCTTCGAAACTTAAGGTATCAGCAATTCTTCTAGCGACATCTTCGTCATTTAAAAAATGTTGCCCTAAGTGTTTTTTTGCTTTTACTTGATGATTGTTTGACACAAATAGAAGGAATTTATTTAGTTAAAATCTACTGAATATTCATCTATGATTTCTAACTCAGTTCTAAAACTCAATAACTTATCTGCAAATCGAGATAATCCATCTTGCCTTAACTTTTCGGCATCATTTTGATAATAATTATCTAATGCTTCCCGGGATTTTGCTCTGTATTGTACTGAATAAGTAACACCTCCTAGCTCCTCTTTAACAAGAACCCTCGTAAGCTTAGCTCCTGTAAAATTCCCGGTAGCTAATACTTCTGGGATGTGATTTTTAATCCATGTTAACCACTCTTGATGAATGCTTTCATCAATGTTTGAAGTCACATTATATATGAACATTATTTTTTATTTTGATTTCGAAAATACTAGTTTAAATCGTCGCCACGCAATGTACGATACTTTTTCCTAGCTTCAACAAAATAGATGCTATCTGCGTGATTAAAAATAATTTGTTCGTAAAGTTCTTTTGCTTTTTCTGGTTTGTTAAACTCCCTTATATATAATTCTGCTAAAGCGTAATATGCATCATCTATTAAGATATCTTCTCTAAAATTTTCAATGATAAATTCGTAGTTTACTTTTGCTTTATTAAATTCTTTCTGTTTTTCGAAAAGCTGTGCTTGAAAATATAAGGTTTGATCTATAATCGTTTCTGTTTTATGATTATCTAATACTTGATCAAGTAAAACAATAGCTTTTTCGGTTTTATTCTGAAATGCTAAAAGATCTGCTTTTGCATATAATTTTAAAGCTGTTTGAGTTGAATCTTCTAATTTATTATCTGAGATTAAAAGTTTTAAATCTAAAGCATCATTTGCGATAAGTTGTGAGGTTGAGGATTTTAATATTTTAAGTTGTGATTCTGCCCATTTAAAATCACCTTTATAATAACTTGTTTGTGCAACTTTAAAACGTGCTTGTTGTGATATTGTACTGTTCTTTAAACTTGTTTGTATTTGACTATAATAAATTAATGCTTCATTAAACTTTTCTTGCAGTACTAAAATATCTCCTAGCTTTAATTTTACTTTTGCTTGTTGAAATTTAGATAATCTCGTTTTTAATGTTTCTTTTAAAAAATTAGATGCTTCTTCGGGCTGGTTTAAATAAAATGCTATAAAATGTCCATAAGATATCTGTAAATCCAAGGTTTGTGATCTTATTCCAAATTCACTTAAAAGTGTTTCATACTTTTTATTAATTATACCATAATCTTCTTCAGATTTAGCATTTTTCACTTCAATATCTAATATACTTTCATGTGCTCTTAATACTGTATTAATATCTACCGCATTTTCAATAATATAATTTAAAACTTGATTTGCTATATCAGTTTCATCTTCTTCAATTGTAATATTCGCCAAATCTAAAATTCCTCGTAAAGTTTCAGGATTTCTTCTAAAAATAGCTTTCTCTTGCGCAAATGCTTTATTATAATCTCGTTGTTGTATAAATAGCCAACTTAGCATTTGATTCCAGATAATATTATCTGGTTGTGTTTGTATTTTTTTAAGTAATGCCCTTCTTAATAATTTATTGTTTTCTCCTTCGCTATTTTCAGAAATAAAATCACTAAAAATCCGCTTAGATTGATTTATATATCCTGTGCTCTTTTCTACAAAATTAATATAGCTCGTAAACATTTTTTCAATCTTACCTTGCTCTCCGTAAATACGTGCTAATTGTATATTAAAATTTGCATCTGGCCTCACACCCATAGCACGTTCATAGGCTTCAGCAGCAAAATCTATTAATGCATGTTCTTCAAATCTTCGTGCAACATAAAATGTATAAGCAGGGTTTTCTTCAACTCTTAAAATAGATAGCTTATAGTTTTCTTCTGCTTTTTCTTGGTTTCCTTTTAATTGATAATTATAGCCTAGTTCTACTAAAAATTGTGGGTCTCTGTTTTTAAGAACTTGTTCTAACAATATAGTTTCTGCAATACTGTACTGCTCTAATTGCTGATGAACTTCAACAATTTTAAGTAAATAGATTGGGTTATTTCTCGATTTATCATATAATTTCTGGTATGATAGTAGTGCTTTTTCAAATTCACCACGATCAAAATAATCTTTAGCTAAAGCTTCTCCTCTATAATCTTTATCAATTATAACTTTTGTTTGAGAAAAACTCAAAAAGCAACCAAAGAATATACTTATAAAAAATAAACCTCTTATAAACCTCATTTTGTAAATATAGTAAATGTGGATTTTAATTATTGTGAATGTTTTTATAAAAAAATGTGCCCGAGCATAGCTCGAGCACAAGCATCTAAAATAAATTTACTATTAACCAAATTTTAGAAAATTAAAATCTAAATGTCCCCTACGGATTTAAGTAAACATATCCTAAAAAGCGTAATTATTGGTGGATGTCCTCCTTTTACAATACTACTTTAACAACTAAAATTATTAAAGTCGCAAGTAAAAAAATGCGTTTGAAATTTTTCATAATGTAGGTCAATTAGTTTGGTGAGGCTAACTTCTACATTATTTTAAATAAAACAAAGAAAAAATGCAAAAACTCGTTAAACAGCATTGATTTTTTGCATTTCATCGATAATTATGTTAAAAAATAGAAGTTTAATCAATGATTTTAAATCCTGTATATGGGATTAAAGCTTCTGGGATTTCTATACCCTTATATGTTTGATAGTTTTCTAAGATCCCAGCTAAAACTCTAGGTAGAGCTAAAGAGCTTCCGTTTAAAGTATGTGCTAATTCACTTTTACCATTACTATTTTTAAAACGCAATTTTAAACGATTTGCCTGAAAAGTTTCAAAATTAGAAACAGAACTAATTTCCAACCAGCGATCTTGCGCTGTAGAAAATACTTCAAAGTCAAACGTTAGTGCTGATGTAAATCCTAAATCTCCTCCACATAATCTTAAAATACGATATGGTAATTTTAATTCTCGAAGAATATTTTTTACATGCTCCACCATTTCATTAAGAGCATTATAAGAACGACTTGGATGCTCTACACGTAAAATTTCAACTTTATCAAATTGATGCAGCCTATTTAACCCTCTCACATGAGCACCATAACTTCCAGCTTCACGACGAAAACACGGTGTATAGCCTGTGATAGCTTTAGGCAACTCTTTTTCGGTTAATAAATTACCTCTAAATAAATTAGTCGCTGGTACTTCTGCCGTCGGAATTAAGTATAAATTATCACCATTACTATTAATATGATACATCTGCCCTTCCTTATCTGGTAATTGACCTGTACCTGTTGCAGAATCTTCATTTACTAAATGAGGTACTTGTACTTCTCTATAGCCTGCTTCTGTATTTTTATCTAAAAAATAATTAATTAATGCACGTTGTAATTTTGCTCCTTTTCCTTTATACACTGGAAATCCTGCACCAGTGATTTTATTCCCTAATTCAAAATCAATAATATCATATTTCTTAGCTAGTTCCCAGTGAGGCAATGCTTTTTCATTTAAAGTTGGTATCTCTCCTTCTCGAAATACTTCTTCATTATCTTCATCTGTATTCCCTGCTGGGACAGATTCGTGAGGTACATTAGGAATTTTATACAGTAAATCTTGTAATCTTTGAACCTTCGTATTTAGTTGCTCAGTTAATAGCTTTGTATCTTCTTTTAATTTACTTGTACGTGATTTTAATTCGTTTGCTTTTTCAACTTCTCTAGATTTAAAGAGTATTCCTATTTCTTTTGAAATAGAATTAGATTCAGATAAGGTATTATCTAGCTCTGTTTGTGTACGTCTACGATCTTCGTCTAAAACAAGAACATCATTAATCATTTGTCCAGCATCAATATTACGTTTTGCTAAACGTTTTACAACTAAATCTTTATTCTCTCTAATAAAAGCAACTTGCAGCATTTGTTGGAATTTTAAGCGACAAATTTAAGGAATTGCGAAGATATTTAATCTTGTTTTGAAAGTAAAATCCAATCACTATGTTTAAAAATATTCCATTTAACACTTGTTAAATCTACTGCTGGATCAATTAACTGTTTAAACTTTTTTCCATTTACTCTTACCCTGCAATTTACATATACTGCAACATCAACTCCTTTAAGAGCAAATTCCTGTTTTAAACGTTGAGAGAATTGCCATATCACATCTGGTTTTGTAGATGCAATATGTTTTTGTTTTCTAGTTAAATAATCATCTAACTTAATAAGAATTACATTATTCGTGTTTTTATCTACCACTTTATAACTAGCATATCCATTTTTTCCTCTAAGCATCATTCGCCAAGACATTCTGTGTGCTTCTTCCGTCCATAGCACATCGTCTTTAATCGTCCAATGCCTAAGTGGCAATAGTATTTGGATGCTAAAATAAATTATTAATAATGTTATAAAGTAGGGTTTGTAATTTGGCACAATTACTTCTGCTTTATCATAAAATTCTTTCTTCTTTAAAAAAATGTTTTTGATAGTTCGTGGTGGATAAAAGAATAAGATAATAGCAATAGACATATATGGAAAGATCCCTATTTGAAATACTATAGAATTAAATAAATGAAAAAATAAGGAAGCAATAAATGCTAATTTTCGAGTTGGTTTCCATAATAATAATGGTACCACCAATAAATCGAAAGTTATACCTAAATAAGCTAAAGCATAATGCACCCATTTTTGCTGAAGCAAATCACCAATTATATAATAATCTTTTCTGGCACGCATTAATAATTCTATGACCGAAGTATCCAACCAATCTGGATACCATTTTGCAACAGATGCGAAAGTATAAACAATCCCCATTTGTAAAATAAAAATAAAGCTACACCATTGTGGCATACTATCTTTTTTAATATCGGGGTTTTGCTTTGCGTCAATAGATAAATATTTATTTGCAGGCAGGATACACATTATTAAACACAATATGATTAACAAATAATAATGATTATTATAAGATGCTTTTTGCATTAAATAAGTACTAGTCCATAATATTGTAAACATAATAATGCTAAATCTATACTTATACCCCAACATTACAAACAAACCAAATATGCCCATAATAAGATAATAAGCATACATCCAATCTCCCGGTAAAGGTTGTAACCACTCAAAACCAATAAACGAAAACGTAAACTCAGGTTCGATTAAAGTTCTTTTAACCCATCCTGTAAAAATGGCACCAACGGCTTCTAAAAAAATTAGTAATCCAAAAATTATTCTAAAAACAATTAGGGCACTGTTATCTATATATTTAAATAAAAATCGACTATTCATTTTTATCATTTACAAATTCTTGAGCTATTATTTTGTCTTTAGCTAATTGAGTTTTAAGAGCATCTATTGATTCAAATTTTTGTTCATTCCTAAGGCGTTCTAAAAATTGAATTTCAATAGTCATATCATATATATCTTTTTTAAAGTTAAAAAAGTTAGCTTCAATAGATTCAAATTCACCATTAACGGTTGGATTAATACCTATGTTTAACATTCCGAAAACCTCTTTATTATCAATTATAGATTTAATAATGTAAGCTCCTCGCTTTGGAATTAATTTATAATTCTCTTTAATTTTAATATTAGCTGTAGGGTATCCTAATTGTCTGCCGATACCTTTCCCTTTTATTACAGTGCCAGACAACATAAAATTATATCCTAAATATGTATTTGCTTTTTTAATATTACCTTCTAACAACGCTTTTCTAATTTTAGTCGAGCTAATTGCTACATCATCAACTTCTTGTACTGTTATTTCTGAAACTTTAAAATTATAATTATCTCCAAAACTTCTTAAATCATTAATATCCGCCGATCTATTTTTTCCAAATCGGTGGTCGTATCCTATAATAATATGATCGATATTTAATTTATTAATCAAAACTTCATTAACAAATTCTGAAGCCGAAAGTTTGGAAAACTCTTCGGTAAACTCTTTTACAACAAGATGGTTTACCCCCAAGTTTTTAAGCAATACAGCTTTCTCTTCAAGCGTATTAATTAATTTTATAGTCTTATCTTTTTGAAGCACCATTCTTGGGTGTGGAAAGAATGTTAAGATTATAGCATCTAGATCATTCTGTTTTGCATCTTCAATTAATTTTGAAATTATTTTTTGATGGCCAATATGCACACCATCAAAAGTACCTATAGTAATAACGGATTTTTTATTCGAGATATACGATCTGTAATCTTTAAGGTTTTGCATTAAATGAATTATTTTCCGTTATAACTATTCATCGTGTTATTAACTCCCGAAAGTCCAAACGATTTTATAATCTCTATGCTTTTATCTAAGCGTTCTGGTAATTTACTGTTTTCATCTTCATTCCATTCTCCCAGCACATAATCAATTTGTCTTCCTTTACTAAAAGTGTCACTAATACCAAATCTAAAACGATTGTATTTCGTGGTATTTAATTTATCTTGGATATCTTTTAATCCATTGTGACCACCATCACTGCCTTTTGTCTTTACTCTCAAGCTTCCAAAAGGTAAATTTAAATCATCTGTAATCACCAGTAAATTTTCTAAAGGAATTTTTTCTTTTTCCATCCAATATTTAACAGCCTTACCACTTAAGTTCATGTAGGTACTTGGTTTAATAAAAATAAAGGTGCGTCCTTTTAACTTATAGGTAGTTTTATCTCCTAGTCTATCTGTCGTAAAAGTTAACTCTTCTTTTAAAGCAAAATACTCTAATATTTTAAATCCTATATTATGCCTTGTATTGACATATTCAGAACCAATATTACCGAGACCTATAATTAAAAACTTTTTCATTGGTGGTATCTCTTCTTGTATTCGTTTTTTATTTAATCCTAAAATGCGCCACAAAGTATTATACATTATAGCGTAAAAATAAAAAAGCATCCTGAATTTACAGAATGCTTTTTATTTTATATACAATAAAATTGTTTATTCTTGAGCTGCTTCAGCTGCTGGTGCTTCTGCTCCTTCTGCTGCTACATCTTCATCTTCGTCTTCATCTTCATCATCTACAGAAACTCTAGAACGCTTCACTTGGCATACTACTGTATTATCTGAGTGTAAAAATCTGTAAGTATCATTTTCTAATTCTGCAAGATATAATTTACTTCCTATTTTTAATGGTGTAATATCTACATCTATAAAATCCGGAAGATTAACAGGCAATGCTTTAACTCTTAATTTACGTCTGTTTTTTCTTAAGTTCCCTCCGTTTAATACACCTCTAGAGTTTCCAGAAAAACGTACTGGAATATCCATTGCGATTTCTTTATCTTCAAATAATTGATAGAAATCTATGTGTAAAATTTTGTCGGTTACCGGGTGAAATTGAATGTCTTGAAGCACAGCATTAAAAGTTTCACCACTTTCTAAGGCAATCACAACGGTATGCGCATTAGGCGTATATACCAATTTAGAGAAAGCCAATTCACTTGCAGAGAAATGTACTGATTGGTCTCCTCCGTATAATACGCAAGGTACCTGTCCAGCATTACGTAAGGCTTTTGTTGACTTCTTGCCTACGCTTTCTCTTTTAGATCCATTGATTGTAATTGATTTCATTGAAAAAATTTATATTAATATTTATTTACATTAAAAACTTTGAGCTTATCGATTTATTCTCGTGAACTTTAGTCATCACTTCAGCAAATAAATCTGAACAGCTTAACACTCTAATCTTATCACTTGGTTGCGATAAGGGGATTGAATCTGTTACGATTAACTCCTCTAACTTAGAGTTATTAATTCTTTCGTAAGCACTTCCAGATAAAATTGGATGTGTACAAATTGCTCTTACACTTAACGCACCTCGTTCCATCATCACATCAGCCGCTTTAGTTAGTGTACCCGCTGTATCTACCATATCATCAACCAAGACTACATTTTTGCCTGTTACATCTCCAATTAGTTCCATATGAGAAATTACATTAGCTTTTTCTCTTTGTTTATAACATATTACTACATCACTTTCTAAAGCTTTAGAGTATGCATAGGCTCGTTTAGAGCCTCCCATATCTGGTGAAGCAATTGTTAAATTATCTAACCCTAAACTTTTTAAATAGGGTAAAAATATTGTTGATGCAAACAAATGGTCTACAGGTTTTTCAAAAAACCCTTGAATTTGATCTGCATGTAAATCCATTGTAATAATACGAGTAGCACCAGCTGTTTCTAACATTTTAGCAATAAGCTTTGCAGCAATAGGTACTCTGGGTTTATCTTTTCTGTCTTGTCTAGCCCATCCAAAATATGGCATTACTGCTGTTATATGTCTTGCAGAGGCACGCTTGGCTGCATCTAACATTAACAGCATTTCCATTAAGTTCTCTGAACTAGGATTTGTAGACCCTATTAAAAATACTCTTGACCCACGGATAGATTCTTCAAACGATGGTTGAAACTCACCATCACTATATTTAGAAGTAATTACATTCCCTAAAGTAACTCCAAAAGATTTGGCTATTTTTTCACCAAGTGCTTTACTTTGTGAGCAAGCAAATATTTTAGCTTCTGGGAATCCGGTAGACATTATATTTTATTGTTTTATAGGCGATTAAACCCTGTTAATTAAAATGAGGTGCAAATTTAGACATTTATTTGAACTGAAAAAGTATAAAAGCCACTTATTTTAACTGTTTAACGTAATTAATTTTATAATTTTGCAATCCAAAATGCTCAAGTGGCGGAATTGGTAGACGCGCTGGATTCAAAATCCAGTTCTTTCGAGAGTGTGGGTTCGATTCCCACCTTGAGTACAAAAGCTTTTATCTTTATTAGATAAGAGCTTTTTTAGTTTTCAAACTATATAAATGTTATTCCTTATATTTTAAAATAAAAATAAAGTTTATGTGTTTAAAGTACTTAATCCAATAATAATGTTACTATTGCAGCTACGATGTCTTGTCTAAAATCTTCATTATAATCACAATTTGCTAATAATACAATTCCCGTTTGATGTTCTGGAAGCATTAATAAAAAACTTCGAAAACCTTTATCCCCTCCAAAATGTCCAATAGCTCGTTTGTCATTTAAATTATATAATTGAAATCCTAAACCAATATTTTTATAATCCTTAAACGATGGTATTATCATTTGTTTTAATTCTGATTTGGTATCTAAATCTCTCAAAATGTTTAACATCCAATAACTTAAATCTTTTGATGAAGCATTTAAAGTACTACTGGGTGCATGTTCTCTAGTATAAGGGTATACTTTTCGAATGTAAATAGAATTGTCAAACCATTTTGAATGTGGGTGTGTAGTTTTACTATTTGGAATAGAAAAATAGTTAAAACTACTAGATTTCATTTTATATGGGTTTAAAACGTAATGTTGTATAACACTTTCAAAAGATTGTTTTGTAACTTCTTCAATCACATAACCTAGAATATCATAACCAAGATTACTATAATTATATTTAGTTGAAGGCGTATGTCTGAGCTTTAATTTAGTACTTAAAACATAACCTTTAAGACTGTTCTTCTCACGATTTTGATTACCCCAATGATAATTATTAATATCAGGTAAGCCAGATGTGTGATTTAATAAACTTTTAATAGTAATAAATTTAACTTGCTCATTAGTATATTTTAAATTAGGAATGATATCTATTAATCTATCATTTAACCTTAACTTATTATTTGCAACCAGTTGCATTATCATTTGTGCGGTAAGTAACTTACTAATAGATGCAGTATGAAACACAGTGTTTTCTGAAATAGTATCTTTTTCAACAATACTTTTTAAACCATAACCTCTTGTGTAAAAAATAGAATCACTTCTTACTATTCCAATAGAGATCCCCGGAATATTGTAGACATTCATTTTAGAAGCTATAATGGAATCTATTTTTGAAACAATTGTATTAGTTGATCCGATTGAAATATTCTGCTGGAAAGGAGTTGTACTAGAGGAACAGCTTATCATAAAAATTAAACCAATAAGAGAGAGTTGTTTTATAAAAGTGCTTTTCATTATTTATAAAGATTTCATATCGTTATAAATCGAGAATTCTTCTTTTTGAATATGTTTTATAAAAACATTCGCAATCTTTTTAACTTCATTTGCGAATTCTCCAAATGTTCTTGCTCTAGCATTTATAGAGGCATCGATAACTAAATTGTAATTAGGAAAAAGCACTAAGAAATTCATTGATCCTTTACTCACACCTCCGTGATTTACCATCCATATTGTAGAACCATTTAAGAGGTGTTCATCATTAAGGTTTAGATACGAACGCCAGCCAACTGCATATTCTTGTTCATTAATTTCTCCTGAAATTAATTTTATAGGCATCCAGAACTCTTTTATAGTGCTCCTATTTATAAAAGTAGAGTCATTAAGATATGCATTCCCCATTTTTACCATATCGGTCGGAGTAGATATAAAGCCACCACCAGCCCATTTATAACTTAAATTCACATCATGTTTGATACCTATGGTTCGATATTCACGATAATACCCATTATCAATATCATAGAATGTTGCAAAATGTTCTGTTTTGGGTTTTGTATGATCAGCGTAAGTATTTTGCATATTTAAAGGTTGAAAAACATATTGATTCATATATTCCAAGAAAGGTTGATGCACTGCTTGCTCCAATACAACGCTAGCTAAATTCACATCAAAGGTTGAATATTTGAATGATGTCCCAGGTTCATATAACATTTTATAGCTATCAAACACTTTTAACCCTTCGGAAGCTGAATTGAATTGATAACAATTGCATAAAGTATACTTAGCAGATTTCATCCCGAAATCTTCATAATTACCAATACCAGCAGTATGACTTAATAATTGTCGCATCGTAAAATCCCATCGTTTTTTCGTCCAATTGCTAATGGTATCTCCAATAATAGCATCTAGGCTAATGAACCCTTTATCAATTGCTCTTGCTACTCCGGTAGCAGTAACAGATTTAGAAGTACTCCCTATACGGTATTGGGTCTTTGGAGTTGCTGGAATTTTTAAATCTAGGTCTTGATAGCCTGTAGCTACAGACCAAATAACCTTTCCATTATGCCCTATTGCAATAGAAAATGATGGCACGTCCAAACGAGATGTAACTCCTTTTAATAATATTTTTGCTTCAGTTATAGAGGTTTTATATTCAGTTCTATTAATCTCCACAGTAATAGGGTCCAATTTTCTATCTGAAAAAGCGGTTAATGTGAAAAAATAATAGATACTCCATAACAACCATAAAGAAAATAGGGTCCCAAAAATTCTTAGAAAGCGACGACTGGTTTTATTCAATTTAATCTTCTTCATCTTTAATACATTTTGATGCAAAGCTGAAGAATATGAATACACCGTTTCTAATAATTCGACGAAACCATTTTAGATAAAGACATATCTTTTTTTAAAGTAGATAAATCTATTTGGTCGACGATTAGACTAAATTTGTCAACATTGGATAAAATCTTGTCGATTAATTTTAGTTTTAGAGGGTGATTATGCTATTTTAGAATCAGGTTTAAATATATTTTGAATAAAAACAAATGCTTTAGAAATCATTTTATATTCTGGGGAGTGTTAATTTCTAGCTTCACACTCATTCAGTTTTTTAAGGATGGTAATGACCAATCATTTTATATTATATTATTTCAAAATATAAAACGTTTGCCTGCGATGATATTAACAGCATATGGGTTTAATGATATATTACTGCCTCGCTTTTATAATCGTAAGAAATATGTTCTGTTTGGGATTTTAACAACCTTATTATTTTATATAGGTAGTGTATTTGACCGTATTGTAAATGTTCATATTTATGAACCATTAACCCGAGAAAAACCATTCCCTCAAGAAAGTATCATTCAAATTTTTAGTGATGTAGACTTTCTTTTTTATTCGTATTTGACTCCTTTATTAATATCTACATTTATAATGACACTAAATCGGGTGATTGAAGAAAAACACCGTATAGAGAAACGAAATATCGAATTGGAAAGAGATCGACGTATATTAGAGTTGCAAATGCTCAAATCTCAAATCAATCCACATTTTTTATTCAATACACTTAATAATTTATATGCGTTAACATTACAGAAATCTGACAAAGCTCCGGAATCTATTGCCAGACTTTCCGATATGTTAGATTATATGTTATACCAATGTAATGATAGATTTGTACCATTACATAAAGAAGTTGAGTTATTGCAAAATTATATCGCTTTAGAACGTTTAAGATATGGAGAAGATATACAAATTGAGTTCAATAATAGTTGTAATGGATTCATACAAATAGCGCCTTTTATTCTTTTGTCTATTGTAGAAAATGCATTTAAACACGGTGCAGGTAATACACTTCAAACGCCTAAAATTCAAATTGATATTTCACAAGATGGAGATATTTTATATTTTAAGGTAAAAAACACTAAAAGCGATTTGAAAATTAATGAGAAAAATAATGGCATAGGAATAATCAATATCAAACAGCAGTTGGATTTATTATATCAAGAGCATACATATCGCATTTTAGAGGAAAGTAACAATTATTCTGTAGATTTAACCATAAATACAACACTTATCAATGATTAGATGTATTGTCGTTGACGATGAACCCTTAGCAAGATCATTAATAGAATCTCATATTAGTGAAGTCCTGTTTTTACAATACTTGGGATCTTTTAAGAATGCCATTTTAGCAGCAGGTTTTTTATCTAAAAATGAAGTCGATCTTATCTTTTTAGATATACACATGCCTAAACTTACAGGGATTGATTTTCTGAAAACATTAGCAAATCCACCTAAAGTTATTTTTACTACAGCATATCGCGAATATGCCATTGAAGGATTCGAATTACAAGTGTTAGATTATTTGCTAAAACCGATAACTTTTGATCGCTTTTTCAAAGCCGTAAATAAGTTAAATATTCCAAATGAGATCACTACAACCTCAAATAAATCTGCTGATACTTATCCGAATCATATATTCATAAGCATCAATAAGAAGCAAATCAAGGTTATTCTTAAAGATATCTATTATATTGAAAGTTTAAGAGATTATCTTAAAATTCATATCAAAGACAAAACCCATGTAGTTAAAGAAAAGATTAGTGACTTTATTGAAACTTTACCTAATGATCAATTTTTGAGATTACACCGGTCTTATATTGTAAATATAGCCCACGTAACAGCATTCACACAACAAGATGTTGAAATAGATACAATTGAGATTCCTATTGGTGGAAAATATAAAGAACATGTACTATCCATATTAAAAAGATAAAAACACTTAAGAATCACAAATTACATTATTCAAGATACTTTTAAGATATCTATAATTATTTAAGAATATATAATGTATGCTTTAGTATAATTTAATATTTGTACATTAAATGAGTCTTTTTATAAGATTCAAAATTTGGTTCGAGAATAGGTCAATGTTCTGTACATAGCTTTCTTTGTTTATTGACATTGGAGGCTTTTTATGTTTAAATGTACGATTAATTACGGTAAATTTCTCTCTAGCTATTTTTTTATTGAATTATAAGCTTGACCGGCTATGAGTAGTTGCATTTTTAAAGTTACATTTTTTCCGCTGTACTTAGTGATATTTATTTTTATATAAATAGTTGCCTAAGATGGAAAGCCTAGCATATCTCTCATTAATAATATAAGTAATGTTATCTTCTAGAAAGACACATTCTGTAAAACTATCAAAAGCAGTGAGAACACCTCTGTTATTACTATTAAACACTAAACCACAATTATTTTTATACGGTGTTACCACACGTTTTTTATTCCTTTTTTTTCAATTCAGATGTTTTCACAACAATTGTATTTCCCCAAATATCTCCTAATCGTTGATTTTTATCCGTTTTTTTTATTGTTATAATTCCGATTAGTCCAAAAAAGAGCAAATCGATTGGGTCAAGTAAATGTCTTTTCAAAGATTGTTCGAAAGTCAATTTTTCATCTGTTCCGCTAAAAGTTGAGTTATCATTTGATCTACAGATTGATATAGGTTTTAGATCAACTAAAGAATTTCCAAGTGTTGCTCCGAACCATTGTTCAAGTCCGATTGTCATTATTCCCCAAAATAGAATTGGTCCTAATACAGGTAATCCATTTAAGTATAATTCTCCTTCAGAATCTGGCTCTCCAAATGCAAGCAGAAAAATAAAGTAGAAAATACAGATGATTAAATAGTCAACAATTCCTGCCAAAATCCGTTTTCCAATATTAGGAACTGTTTTCAATTCAGTTGGTAAGTTTATTTCGTTCATAGTTGTTTCTCAAATGTGCGGTAAAGGTTTATAAATTTCTTTTTTTACGGGGTGTACTTGTGCTCCTGTATGGACATCTCATTTATTTTTTGATTTAGCTCTCTGAGCTCATTGATTTTAATAATCAGTTCGGTCTTTAACTTAACTAGATTTTCATTTTCAAAAACACAGTCATCTTATAAATCAATCATTTCATTTGTTTTTCTTCTCACTTTCAAAATACATAAGGCAAAAAAATATTTATTGAGTTTACCATCTACCAATTGAAAAAGTTTTCTTAGGCATTTTTGTAAAATCATTATTCATTATATTTTTCATTATTTGTTTTCCTGCTTCGTCAGCAGGCAAAAATACTTTCACAGGAATACCAAACACAGTTTGGTAAGTGATACGGTTAGATAGAATGATTATTGTGATTTGCTTTTCGGGATACATTGCTACATGAGAATTGCCTCCAGACCCCCCACCACTATGGGTGATTATTTTACCGTAATCTGTAGAACCTACTCCCCATCCATAGCGATTCTTGAATACTCTTTCTTTAATTTCTGAACTGAAAAAATTGCCAGTAATAGTATTTGTCCATTTTAGCATATTGTCTGTTGTAGATAATATACCTCCATTACCTAAAGTACCTCCATATAAAATAGAAGCATTAAGAGAGGTATAATTAGTTTTGGTATTATTTAAATATCCAGTGTAATATAAGTTCTCTGATAGATAATTGTCGCCATAAAAACCTGATGAATTCATACTTAGCTTTGAAAAGATATTGTCTCTCACATAAGAATGATAACTTTGATTGGTAATTTTCTCAATTATGAGTGCTAAGACAGCATAACCTGCATTAGAATATTCATGTTTTTTCCCTGGTTGAGCCACAAGTTTACTACTTAATATTTTTTGTAATGCCTGTTCTTTGGTTAGAGCATCAAAGTCATCAGCAAAGTAATCGGGAAGTCCTGATCTATGTTTCAGTAATTGATGAATAGTAATGGCTTGTTTGTCTGCGGGAACATTTTGAAAAAAATCGGTAATTTTTTGTTCTGTATCTAGTACATTTTGCTCAACTAATTTCATTATCGCTGCTGCAGTAAATGGTTTGGTTATAGACCCAATGTCCAAAATGGTCTCGGATTTCATTGATAATTGTCTTTCATCCGATGCACTTCCGTAGCCCTTATTAATTAAAACGTTCCCTTTCCTAGAAATTAAAACAACTCCGTGAAAATTTTTCTCCTCGGTCAGATAGGTAAAGTATTTGTCCACTTTATCTTCAAGTGGTAAGTTCTCATCAAGTACAAAATGAGTTCCACAAGAAGTTAAAGTTAGCAGTAAAAGAGAATAAATGATTGAATACAATTTCATGTTTTTTCTGTTTGTTTTTATGTTTTTTCTGCCTGTTAATTTTTCGTATTGTCAGTCATTATAAGTAGAGACGTAAAATTGTATGAGATAGTTGCCTCAACCTTCAATAATTTGTTTTTCTAATTTGTGGCTAACGGCCTTGTATATGAAAAGTAGTGGATTTAGGCACTACTTTTTCAATTTACGACTGGCCTTATTTTATTGTTTATCTTCTGATTAAGCACTTAAATCGTTATTTTTCCAGCCATTATAATTTGAAAATGTCACATAATCCCAACCTGTTTCATATTCCAATTCCTTATTGATTCTTTATTTCATAGACTTATTCTGCGATATATAATAACAGTTCAAAGTTCATATTTTTCGGCATTTCATTTGGCTTTTTAAAACGAACAGAAATATATACTCATGTAGCGAGGAACAGTTTTGATGTTATTAAAAACCTTTTAGACGCGTAAGAATTTTTGTATATTTGAGTGTATATATAATAGGGATATATACACCAGTAAACATATCCCTACGTTGTGCATAATATGAAAAAACCATTTTCGCCAATATTGATAATTCTGTTTTTACTGATTTTAAGTTCTTGCGGAACAAATTACTCAACGTCTGAATTGGAATCGAATTTTACGAATGACCAAATTTCTGACTTAACTAAAATTGTTGAGTTCTTTAAGGGAAATGTTTGTGCTAATAAAAATGCTGATTTAAACTCTTGTTACAAACAAGTGAACCACGATTCCATGCAAGCAAACGGAACTGGAATTTGGACAAAAATGGATTTTAATGATCAAACAAAACTTTACGAAAGAATATCTGAATCAACTTTCAACGAAATATGGATGTTTTGCGAATCAACATTTTATCCGAGTAAAATAAAAGCAAAAAGCCTTTGTGCTGTAGCTACTGGAAAATACCAAAAATATCTATCTGATTTAGGAAAAACTAATCCAAGAATTGCAAAATACGCTGAAAGAATCGAAGCTTCTGGAGATTTTAATGGTTTGGATTTACAATATCAAGAAATCCTTAATGATAACAACGCATTTGATTTAAATAACCCAAATATTCAGTTGATTTTAGCAATACATTATTTATCAATTAATGATCAAGTTACAAGGAATAAAGATTTGATTGAATTACCAAAAGAACCAAAATTTGAATAAAATACTATGTATAACAACGTGTATTGTTCACAATACAGCGTTAAACCAAATTGAATCTCCTACATTTTTATAACTATCACCTTTGCGGACTTACGCTTAGAACTGTACACAACTTCTGCAAAATGCAATTTGATTCTGTTTCTTGAACTCTCAAGACAATTAATTTGACAAAGCACGATTGCCATGCAATCTCTTTGATAACCAATAATTTGAGACCCTTAACTTTACATTTAGTCATATTCTCAAATTATTGTTATTCAAATTTAGTATCTTTTCATTCGCAATACAGAATTGCGTGAAGCGCTGTGCTAGGCACAATTAACAAATAAAATCAATATCTAAAGTTTTAATACAGCTTTATGTTACAAATCATCGATTTAAATTCAAAATCCAAATATTTTATAAACATAGATAGATAGTTAAATAAATGGAAATTACACCAAAAAAAGGCTTTAAAGGTTTCATTGAAAATTGGCAAAGTGATTTAATTGCTGCGGTAAGTGTCGCCCTCATTGCTTTACCCCTTTCATTAGGTATTGCTTTGGCAGCCGGTGCACCCGCAATGTCAGGTATCCTTTCCGCAATTATTGGCGGTGTTGTAACAACTCTTTATCGAGGTGGTCACATATCGGTCAACGGACCTGCCAAAGGAGTTATTGCTGTCATACTTTTGGGTATTGTACTGATGGATGATGGTTCTGGGCAAGCATTTAATTATGTATTGGCAGCAGTGGTTGTTTCGGGTGCACTTCAAGTATTATTGGGATTATTGAAATTGGGGCGATTAGCAGATATATTTCATTCTTCCGTGATTCATGGTATTTTGGCAGCCATCGGAATTATCATCTTCGCAAAACAAATTCATGTTGCCTTAGGTACGCATTCAGATAGTCCGAGTATTATCCAAAACCTTATCGATGCGGTTGTATACTTACCTCAAGCCAATCCTTTTGTGGTAATTATTGCTTTGGTTGGCTTACTTTTATTATTGTTTCATTCCAAAATCAGTTATAAGTTTTTTCATATTTTACCTGCACCAATGTGGGTTATTGCTCTTTCCATTCCATTTGTTTATGTTTTCAATTTCTTCGACCAACATACGCTTTCATTCTTTGGAAAGGCATACGAAGTAGGACCTAATCTACTGTTGGATATTCCCAATAATATTATGGATTCAATAATGCATCCTAATTTTAGTAAAATTAATACCATTGAATTCTGGACAACCGTAGTATCCATTTTAATCATAACAAGTATTGAATCATTAGCCATTGCAAAAGCTGTTGACAAAATTGACCCTTATAAACGAAAAACGGATTTGAATAAGGATTTAACAGGTATTGGAGTGAGTACAATGGTAGCTGGCATGATTGGAGGTTTACCTATTATTGCTGTGATTATTAGAAGTACGGTCAATATTCATAATGGTGCCAAGACAAAGTGGTCCAATATGTATCAAGGACTTATATTATTAATTTTTATTGTGGTTTTAAGTCCAATAATGAGGCAAGTACCGCTATGTGCATTTGCAATTTTACTAGTTTATACAGGGTTTAAATTAGCTTCGCCTGCCGTCTTTAAACAAATTTATAATCAAGGAATCGAGCAATTAATATTCTTTGTTAGTACTATGGTTTTAACGCTTTACACTAATTTATTAATTGGATTACTTGGTGGATTATTATTGGCCATGTTTAGTCATATGCTACTGGCAAAGATGTCCATACCTCAATTTTTTAAAATGGTTTATCGATCGGGTTCAAATTTGGTTATAAAACCAGATGGCAGCTATGATATAAAAGTGAAAGGGATTGCAAATTTTTTAGGCATCTTAAAAATCGATAAAATGGTAGCTCAAATTCCTTCTGGAGCAGACGTGAATATTGATTTATCGGAAACAAGATTGGTAGGCATTACTTATATGGATTATATAGTAGATTATCTAAAGATACAAAAGAATACAGGTGGTAATGTCATAATTAACGGACTGGATTCTCATGTTTCATCCTCTACCTATAACAGAGCTTTAAAAATTGCTTTAAATAATCAAGTAGAAAAATTATCAGCAAGGCAAAATCGATTACAAAATTTAGCCAATGAAAAAGATTATCAATACACGAGTCAAGTAGATTGGAATACTACCTATCTAAAGAAATTTCACTTTTTTGAAATTAGACCTATCGAACGCAAATCTAATTGTCTCAAAGGAATATTTAAAGATTTAAATGTGCCTTGGGAAATTGCTGACGTAACTTTTAGTGAAGGGGCAGCTTTTACGGCGGAAACCTTTAATACTACACTGATGGTTTTAAAACTGCCTAAAAAAATACCCATTTTCACAATGGAAAAAGAAGGAGTATTTGACAAAATAATTGACCGTGTGAGAGCATATACAGGCTATAAAGATGTTGATTTTGAGATGTATCCCGATTTTTCCAGAAAATTTCTCCTTATGGGAAATAAGGAAGCAGAAATTAGATTATTTTTTACAGATGAAATCATTCGTTTTTTCGAAAGTCATCAGATTTATCATTTAGAAAGTAATGGTGAAGCACTAGTTATTTTTGATAAAATTAAATTGGCAAGGACAGATGAAACCATTGCGTTTATAGATTATGGTAAAGAATTAGCTACGCTATTGGATTTAATAGATTAGTAACAAAATAAAAAACAGCACCCAATAATGGCTATAAGTAATTGCTTCGCAACGAAATGATAGTCTACCGTTGTGAACAATTAAAAATTAATAGATTGACAAGAATGTCATAAAAATGTCACAAACAAACCGTTATCAAAAAGATAAATTCATAAGTAGTTTTGTCAAAAAAATAAACTAAAATTAATTATGAACGAAATCGGAAAAAAAATTAGAGATATAAGAAAGAAAAAAGGATTATCTCAAGAAGAGTTAGCTGAATCTGCAAAAGTGAATTTAAGAACAATTCAGCGAATTGAAAATAATGACAGTGAACCTCGTGGAAAAACTCTGAATTTAATTTGTGAAGTTCTTGACATAAATGCAGAAAACATTCTAGGTTATGGAAAACAAGAGGACAAAAGTTATCTAATAATCTTTCATCTTTCAGTAATAGTATTTTTAGCAATTCCAGTTGGAAACATAATTCTTCCTTTGATTTTATGGGTTAACAAAAAAGACAAAGTAATCGGATTAAAAGAAATTGGAGCAAATCTTTTAAATTTTCAAATAATCTGGTCAATATTAGCTTTTATTTCAATAAGTACTTTTGCGTTGTTTAAAATAATGCATTATGGAACTTATAAAATTCTGTTTTATGTGTTTATTGGACTTTACACTTTGAATATAATATTACCGATATTGTTTGCTATTAAAACCAATAAAGGAAAAACTGAAAAACTTTACCCAAGTATAATAAAACTGATAAAATAACTAGTGACAACACTGTATATAATTTATCACTAGTGTTCTTTAATTTCCAAAAAATGTTTCTCTTTAATTACCTGATCTACAGGTATATTTTCAATTTTACATTTTAACCAGGAGAGAATATCTAAATACAAAAATGCACGTCTTTCGTAAGGATCTTCTTCATAAGGCTTTAGTTTTTCGTATAGACTTGCGAATTGTTTTTTTAATTGATGTGGATAAACATCTCCTAAATTTCTTAAAAATATTATTATCTCTTTTTGCACTTCATATAAATCTTTCATTTTTATTAAAAACTTATATGTACTCTTAATAAGTAGTTCTAAATTATAATCTAATCCAGCTTCATAATGAGCTATTAAGTTAAGTATTCTAGAAAAACATAATAGATCTTCACGCATTGAAAGAGATTTATTAGAGGTAATCTTTTCTAGGTATAAAATACATTTTCTATACTCTCCAGCTCCAAAATACAAACAAGCAATTTTATAATAAAATACCATAATATGATGCTCGTCAATTCTATTTTTATGTTTTTTTAAGCCTTCTAAAACTTCATCAACAAAAGCTAAACCTTCTTTAAAAGAACCTTTCATAAAATATAGATTAAACTTATTAGTATAAGTATATAAAAAAGTAAGGCTTACTATATTTTCGTTTTTTGGAAATTCTTTTTCTTTAGAAAAATTCTCAAGATTAATTAATGCTTGTTTAAATTTATAATATTGTCTGTTAAAAAATAAAGCTTCTAGCAAATAGTGATTCCCTTTTAGAAAAAAAACAGGATTAATAGCAATCATATTTTTATTGTCATAAAACAAATTAACCCATTTAGACGAATATTTATAACATGCTAAAAAATCTTGAGTTAAAAAACTATACCATAAATAAGATTGATAGAGCCATAATTTTTCTCTAAACTCTAACTCCTTAATATTATATTCTGGGAGGTTGTCATTAAAATAATCTCTAACTTGCTGATGTTCTTCTTTATTTTTAACATACCCTGTTTTTAAAAACATTCCGTATAATTGAAGTGATAAATTTGACAATTTACTCGTTAAAACGTTTTTCTCACTAAACTCTTTTGCTTGTGTTATTAATTCATTAGCTCTACCACTTATGCTCCTAGTAATGTATTGTGATTCTATTACTTTTTCTAATTCAACAATCTCATAAGCTAAATTTTTCTCTTGATTTAAAATAGCTACTTCTTTCGATTTCCCTAAGATTTTCAAACTCTGCTTATACAAACCTTTGTGATACAATATTGAGGCGAAATCCAATTGCTCTCTAATTTGGGATCTTACATTTTGATGTAATGGATTAAGTTTTAAACTAATAAGGATTTGCTTGTATAAGTGAACTTTTACATTTGCGAGTTGTTGTTTTTTGACAATTCCTTTTTTTAAAATTTCTGTTTCATTATACGTTAAAGATTTTTCTAGAAAATTAAATAAATTTAAAAATTTAGAGTCCGAATTAATATCTAAACGACCTACGTAAAGCTTGAATTGTCTTTTTTCAGATTTAGTAAGTGACTTTATTAATAAAAATAAATTATCTTTTTGGTATTTAGTCATCAAATAAAATTAAAGTTAATCAATTACTAATCAATTGTTTGAGTTGTTTTTTTCAATTTGAACATCGTACAATCAGTTCAAAAATCTCTTCCTTAAATAATTCCAAAATATAAATTAGCCTCACAATACAAAAATATATTTTGATAAATGTCAATTATTAATACTTCTAATGTTCAAATTTTTGATACAACTCTTAGAGATGGAGAACAAGTTCCCGGTTGTAAATTAAATACTGAACAAAAATTAATTATAGCTGAACAACTTGATCGACTTGGTGTTGACGTTATTGAAGCTGGATTTCCAATTTCAAGTCCTGGCGATTTTAAATCGGTCGAAAGAATTTCTAAAATTGTTAAAAACGCAACAGTTTGTGGGTTATCCAGAGCTGTTAAAAATGATATAAAAGTAACTTCAGAGGCTTTAAAGTATGCTAAAAAACCAAGAATACATACAGGCATAGGCACTTCTGATTCTCATATAAAATTTAAATTTAAATCTGATCGTCAGTCAATTATAGAACGTGCTTTTGAAGCTGTAAAATATGCAAAATCTTTTGTTGAAGATGTGGAGTTTTATGCAGAAGATGCTGGACGTACTGATAATGATTATTTAGCTAAGATTTGCGAGGCTGCCATTAAAGCTGGAGCTACAGTTTTAAATATTCCAGATACTACTGGTTATTGTTTACCTAGCGAATATGGAGAGAAGATCAAATATTTAAAAGAGAATGTAAAAGGTATTGAAAAAGCAATTTTATCTTGCCATTGTCATAACGATCTAGGTTTAGCTACTGCAAACTCTATAGAAGGGGTTATTAATGGAGCTCGACAAATAGAATGTACTATTAATGGCATTGGAGAACGCGCTGGAAATACTGCTTTAGAAGAAGTCGTGATGATTTTAAAACAACATCCTTATCTTAATTTAGACACCAATATTGAAACTTCTATGCTTTATGAAATAAGCCAATTAGTTTCTGATAATATGGGAGTACATCCACAACCTAATAAAGCAATAGTAGGCGCCAATGCATTTGCTCACAGTTCTGGAATTCATCAAGATGGTGTTATTAAAAATCGTGAAACATACGAAATCATTAATCCTAAAGATGTTGGCGTCACAGAATCTGCAATAATACTTACGGCCAGAAGTGGAAGAGCTGCTCTTGCCTACAAAGCAAAAAACATTGGTTACGAATTAACTAAACTTCAATTGGATGATGTTTACATGTCATTCTTAAATTTTGCCGACAAGAATAAAACCATTAATGATACTGACATTCATCAAATCATTGAATCTAGTAATGTTTACCAACAAATAGTTTCTGCATAATGAAAAAGACATTATTTGATAAAGTTTGGGATACACATATTGTTGATTCAATTAAAAACGGACCGCAAATATTATATATTGACAAACATTTAATCCACGAAGTTACAAGTCCGCAAGCTTTTAAAGAATTAGAAGAACGTAAAATTCCAATTTTTAGACCTCAACAGATTGTAGCTACTGCAGATCATAACACACCAACACTAAATCAGCATTTACCTATACAGGATAAATTATCTAAAAAACAACTTGAGCAACTCTCTTCAAACTGTACCAAAAATAACATCTTGCTTTTTGAATTAAGTCATAAATACAATGGTATTGTACATGTTATGGCGCCAGAATTAGGCATTACCCAACCTGGAATGACTATAGTTTGTGGTGATAGTCACACCTCAACACATGGTGCTTTTGGAGCAATAGCTTTCGGCATTGGTACAAGTCAAGTTGCTCAAGTTTTTGCTAGTCAATGTTTATTACTAACAAAACCTAAAAGTTTACGTATTACAGTAAGTGGTACTCTTAATAAAGGTGTGCTTCCTAAAGATGTTATTCTCTATATTATTTCTAAAGTAGGTACTAACGCAGGTACAGGATATTTTTGTGAATATGCAGGGAATGTGTTTGAAAATATGAGTATGGAAGGGCGTATGACCGTATGTAATATGAGTATAGAAATGGGAGCACGTGGTGGAATGATTGCGCCAGATGAAACTACTTTTGAGTATGTAAAAGGAAGAAAGTTTGCTCCAAAAGAAAGTGCTTTTGACCAAAAAGTAGCTTACTGGAAAACTTTACCTACAGATGTAGGCGCCACCTTTGATAAAGAATACTTTTTTGAAGCAGAAGATATAGAGCCAATGATAACTTATGGTACAAATCCTGGAATGGGAATTAAAGTTTCAGGAACAATCCCAACATCAGAGGATATCTCGTTAAAAAAGTCATTGAAGTATATGGACTTTAAAGTTGGTGAATCTTTAATAAATAAACCTATTAATTATGTATTTATAGGCAGTTGCACTAATTCTAGAATTGAAGATTTTAGGATTGCAGCTAATTATATAAAAGGAAAACAAAAAGCGAAAAATGTAACAGCTTGGCTTGTTCCTGGTAGCAAACAAGTAGAAGCACAAATTGTAAACGAAGGTTTAAAAACAGTTTTTGAAACTGCTGGATTTGAATTACGCCAACCTGGATGTTCTGCTTGTTTGGCTATGAATGATGATAAAATCCCGCAAGGCGAATATTGTGTATCTACTTCAAATAGAAATTTCGAAGGGCGTCAAGGGCAAGGGTCGCGAACAATTTTAGCAAGCCCCTTAATTGCAGCAGCCACAGCTATTGAAGGTAAAATTATTGATATTACAAAACAATTAAACTAATGGAAAAATTTACAACGCTAACCTCTAAAGCAGTACCATTAGCCATTGAAAATATAGATACTGATCAAATTATTCCTGCTCGATTTTTAAAAGCTACAGATCGAAAAGGGTTTGGTGAAAATGTCTTTAGAGATTGGAGATATAAAAAGGATGGTGATATAAACACTGAATTCATACTAAACAACGATCGTTATTCTGGAAACATTTTAGTAGCTGGTAATAATTTTGGTTGTGGTTCTAGTAGAGAACATGCAGCATGGGCATTAGCTGATTATGGGTTTAAAGTTATCGTTTCTAGCTTTTATGCAGATATCTTTAAAGGAAATGCTTTAAATAATGGGTTATTACCCGTAGAAGTGTCTTCAGGTTTTTTAAGTGTACTTTTAGAAACCATAACTTTAAATCCGGATACTCATATTAAAGTTGATTTAGAAGCTCAAAAAATTTCAATTTCTGATACTTTATCAGAATCATTTGAAATTGACACTTATAAAAAAACTTGTTTAATTAATGGTTATGATGACATTGATTATTTGCTAAGTAAAACATCAGAAATTGAAATTTTTGAAACCAATAAAACTTATTAAAAAATGATATTAAAAATAGCTGTTCTACCAGGTGATGGCATAGGTCCAGAAGTTACTACACAAGCTGTTAAAGTATTAAAAGCTATCGCATTAGAATTTGACCATACTTTTAGCTTTGATTACGCTCCAGTAGGAGCCATAGCTATCAATAAATATAACTCTCCTCTTCCTGATGATACACTTAATCTGTGTAAAGCTTCTGACGCTATTTTATTTGGAGCTATTGGAGATCCAAAATATGACAATGATCCGTCTGCAGAAATAAGGCCAGAACAAGGGCTTTTAAAATTAAGAAAAGAGTTAGAGCTATATACAAACATCAGACCCGTAAAAGCTTACGAAACACTTTTAAATAAATCGCCTTTAAAGCGTAACATTATAGAAGGTACCGATATAAGCATTTACAGAGAACTTACTGGAGGTATTTATTTTGGAGAGCGTAAACTAAGTGATGATGGAAATACAGCTTCAGATTTATGCAAATATTCTCGTTTAGAAATTGAACGTATTGCTTATTTGGCTTTTAAAGCAGCACAATCTAGAAAAAACAAATTGACTTTAATAGATAAAGCTAATGTTTTAGAGAGCTCACGTTTATGGCGAAAAGTAGTTACAGAAATAGCTGAAGATTTTCCAGATGTAACTCTTAATTTCTTATTTGTAGATAATGCAGCAATGCAAATGATATTAAATCCAAAACAATTTGATGTGATTTTAACAGAGAATATGTTTGGGGATATTATTAGTGACGAAGCTAGTGTAATTGGTGGGTCAATTGGATTATTGGCGTCAGCTTCTGTAGGAGACCGTTATGCATTGTTCGAACCTATTCACGGATCATATCCTCAAGCAACAGGTAAAAATATTGCCAATCCCGTAGCTTCCATTCTGTCTGCAGCGATGTTGTTAGATCATTTCGAGTTATATAATGAAGCAGATATTATCAGAAAAGGAGTAGAAAAATCATTACAGTTACATATTACAACTCCCGATTTAAATACTGAAACAGATACGATAACCACAAGCAAAGTTGGTGATTTTATTGAAGATTTTATAAGTAATCCAGAAGATTCAAATCATAATTTTTTAAATATACATTTAGGAAAATCCACTATTATTTAGTTTAAAAAGGTTAGTATTAAAAAATTTTGGTGGATTCCTAATTATTAATTAGCGCACTTTTTTATAGTGCGCTTTTTATTTTATTGAAGTAAATATTCTTTTAAATCTTTATAATTTTTAATTTGAATACTTCTTTTACTACGACTCATGATTTCAGAAATTTGAGAAGGAATAGGTAAACTATCAGCTATTTTCGCAGGCATTACATCTAAAAACTTAATAGGATGAGCGGTTTCTAAAAACACACCTTGAATATTTTCTTTATCTTTTAAATAATCTCGTAAAGCCAAGTATCCAATAGTTCCGTGTGGGTCCGAAATATAATTATTTGTTTCAAATAAATATTTAATTCCTTCTATCGTATCATCATCTGTATAACTATATCCTGAAAGATGTTCTTGTAACAATTTTATATTGTTTTGATACAGATGTTTAATGCGAATAAAATTACTAGGTGCACCTACATCCATAGCATTAGATATTGTTTGTATAGATGATTTAGGGTTATATTTTCCAGTTTCCAAATAAGAAGGAACTACATTATTAATGTTAGTACCAGCTACAAAATGATGTATTGGTAATCCTAATTTTTGTGCCATCATACCAGCACAAATATTACCATAATTTCCACTAGGTACTGAAAATACTAATTTTTTATTTAAAGATTTCAATTCTTTATAAGCAAAGAAAAAATAAAACATCTGTGGCAACCATCTCGCTACATTTATTGAGTTTGCAGAAGTTAAGGTTTTAACGCCATTATAGTCAACATCTAAAAATGCTTCTTTCACCATTGATTGGCAGTCATCAAAGGTTCCGTTAACTTCTAAGGCAGTAATGTTTTTCCCTAAAGTGGTCAGTTGTTTTTCTTGTATGTCACTTACTTTACCACTAGGGTATAAAATAACGACTTCTACTCCTTCAACATCTAAAAACCCGCTTGCTACTGCTCCACCTGTATCTCCAGAGGTAGCCACTAAAACTGTAATTTTTTCTCGAGAAAATTTATTCTTATTAAAATATCCTAAACATCTTGCCATAAAACGTGCACCTACATCTTTAAAAGCCATCGTTGGTCCATGATACAGTTCTAAAGCCACAATATTCCCTTCAATTTTTACAATCGGAAAATTAAAGCTAAGAGTATCTTTTATTAGTGCTTTTAAATCTACTGAAGGGATATTATTTCCGACGAATTGTTTGATCACTTCAAAAGCAATACTGGTATTATCTAGACTTTCTATTGTATCAAAAAATGATTTTGGCAAAGGGTTAATTTCTGACGGAAAATACAATCCCTTATCTGGAGCTAGACCTTTTATTACAGCTTCTTTAAAGGAAACTTTTGGTGCATTATAATTTAAACTAAAGTAATCCATAATTAATTAAGTATTCTTACTCCTTGTTTGCCAATTTTAGACACGTATACATTAAATTCTATATTCTTATTTTTATACACATCTGTCATTTTTTCTGCGATTGTATTCGCCAATTTTTCGCCTTTAGATAATGCAAAAACAGATGGTCCAGATCCTGAAATTCCTGCACCCAAAGCTCCATTATTTATCACTATTTGTTTTATCTCATCAAAATAAGGAATTAATTTTTTTCTAATAGGCTCCACGATAACATCCTCTAAAGATCTCCCTATTAAATTATAATCATTACAATATAAACCACTAATTAACCCTCCTACATTTGCCCATTGTGTAGTCGCATCTGTCAAAAGTATTTCTTTAGGAAGCATTTTACGTCCCTCTTCTGTTTTAAGTTCTATTTGTGGATGAATTATAGTAACAAATAAATCTTCTGGTGTTGGAATAGAGATAATATCCAAAGGAGAATTACTTCTTATTAATACAAAGCCTCCATTAAGTGCAGCAGAAACATTATCTACTATTGGCGAACCACAAGCAATTTCCTCTCCTAGTTTTGAAAACTTTACTAGTTCTAATTGAGAGTACTTATTCTCTAATAATTTATTTATTGCAAATGCAGCTCCAGCACTACTTGCTGCACTACTACCTAAGCCACTTCCTGGTTTGTATTTTTTAAAGATTTGGATATCTACTCCAAAATCTGCTTGACTGTCTTGGAGCATTTTTTGAGCTACAAAACCAGCAACATTTTTATCAATATTAAATGGTAAATCAGCTCCTTCAATTTTAGAAATAGTAACTTTTTTCGAATTGTTTTTACAAAAAATCATTTCGTCTCCTAAGTTTTCTAAAGCAAATGCCATTATATCAAAACCACAGGAAATATTTGCAACTGTAGCTGGAGAAAAAATTGTTATTTTTTTCATCTTGTTATTTTTTTGCTAAGCTTATAATATCTCCAAATAATCCAGAAGCCGTTACTTCTGCTCCAGCTCCAGCTCCTTTAATTATAAGAGGTTGGTCTACATATCTAGCAGTGCAAAATAACACAATATTATCTTTCCCATCCAAATTATAAAACGGATGATTTTTATTTACCTGTTGCAGACTTACTTTTGCCTTTCCATTATTAAATTCTGCTACATATTTAAGTTGCATATTATTTTGTGTGTTTTTCTCATATAATGATTTAAAATATTGTGTTTCTCCCTTTAAAGCTTGATAAAAATCATCTACAGTATTAGCTTCAATGCAAGATTTAGGTAAAAAGGTTTCATTTTCTATATCTTCAAGGTTTAATTGATGGTCGCTCTCGCGAGCAAGAATTAATATTTTACGAGCCACATCAATCCCACTTAAATCAATTCTTGGGTCTGGTTCTGTATATCCTTCTTTCGCTGCCCTTTTTACGACATCATAAAAACTAGTTTCAGAATTAAAATTGTTAAATATAAAATTCAAACTCCCTGACAACACTGCTTTTATTGATGTAATTTTATCTCCTGAATTAACTAAGTTATTAAGTGTTCCAATAACAGGTAAAGCGGCTCCAACATTCGTTTCAAATAAAAATGAAGCATTATATTTTCTAGATAATTCTTTATAACGTTGATATCTTGAAAACTCTGAAGAACAAGCAATTTTGTTACAAGCGACAACAGAAATACTATTACTTAAATAATTGCCATAACTATAAGCAACATCTTTATTTGCTGTAATATCTACAAAAATACTATTGCGTAAATTCATTTTTGCTACGGTACTTAACCATTCATCATCATTTTTACTTTGTCCATTTTTTAATTGTTCTTCCCAGTTTAAAAGACATACTCCTTCTTCATTAAAAATCATTTTTTGTGAATTACTCATTCCTACCACTCGAAGATCAATGAGTAAACTATCTAATAAATATTGATATTGATTTTGGATTTGATTAATTAATCTTTTACCAACATTTCCAACACCTACAATAAACAGGTTTAGCGTTTGAACTTGTTTTTCAAAAAACTTATGATGTAATATATTAAGTGCTTTTTTTACGTTTTTTGCTGCAATAACTGCAGAAATATTCCGCTCTGAAGCACCTTGTGCGATAGCGCGAATATTTATATTATTTTCTCCTAATGAACTAAACATTTTCCCACTTATTCCTTGATGGCTTTTCATTTTTTCTCCCACAATGGCTATAATCGCTAAATCATTTTCTACAATAACAAGGTTAATTTTATTTAGTGAAATCTCATATGCAAAAATCGAGTTAATTACTTTCTTAGCCATGTGAGCGTCTTTGGTCACAACTGCTATACAAATAGAGTATTCTGATGATGCTTGAGTTATTAAAATAATGTTTATATTTTTATCTGCAAGTGCACTAAATAATCTACTTGAGATTCCAGATATTTTAGATATGCCCGCTCCTTCTATAGTCAATAAACTAATATCACTTAAATGACTAATTCCTTTTACTGGTCCGTGTTTAGAATTAACTTTTTTGTTAACCACAGTACCTAACGCCTCTGCATTAAATGTATTTTTTATATTAATTGGAATATTTTTATCTAGAACAGGTTTAATTGCTGGTGGATAAAGTACCTTACTTCCAAAATGCGATAATTCCATGGCTTCTTCATATGAAATCTCTGCAATAGGAAATGCTTGTTTAACTATTTTTGGATTTGCAGTATACATTCCATTAACATCTGTCCAAATTTCTAAAATAGAAGCATTTAATGCTCCTGCAATTATAGCTGCACTATAATCTGATCCATCTCTACCCAAGGTAGTTGTATCTCCTTTTTTATTTCTAGAAATAAAACCTGGCATTACTGTTATCTGTTTAGAGTTTAAACCAAAATAGTCTTGAATGTTCTTTTCAGTTTTTTCAAATAATAACTCGGCTTTAGTAAAATTTGAATCTGTTAAGATCAGCTCTCTACTATCTTTTAATTGTGAATTAGAGGTTTCATTTTTTAAACTTTCAGAAATAATAAAAGACGATAATAACTCTCCAAAACTTAATATTCTATCCTTTGTTTTATTTGAGAATTCATTAATTAAATATATTCCTTGCAAAATACTTCTTAATTCTTCTAAATATGAATTAAGTCTATTTATTGAAGATTCGCTAAGATATAACTCTAAAGCTATAGACAAATGCTTTTCACGAATCTCATTATATATTTCAAGGTAATTATCATTTTTATTATTAGCTAACTCTCCTACTCTAACTAACAAATCTGTAACTTCACCTAAAGCAGAAACTACAACAACAATAGCATCGTTTTCACTTTTAGCTTGAAGGATAGAGATTACTTTCTCTATAGAATCTGAACTGGAGACTGATGTCCCACCAAATTTTAATACTTTCATTTTATTTTTAATTAAGTGCATAAAAAAAGCCTTTCATAAAGAAAGGCTTATATAAATACAACAATATACTCCCTTCCTTTATGGAATAGATGTAATAATTGTTGTTGTAATATTTGATTGTCTCATTATAGTACGAATATATAATTATTCTCTTTATTAATTTTACTATTATGTCCTTATTTTTAGTGCTTTAAACCAAAAATTGAAATAAATCTGGTTTGTCATTTAAATAATCTCCGTAAAAATTATGGAGTTTCATTTTTGCAATTAGTGATTCTAAGTTTTTAGCATCTTTTAATTCTAAACCAACAACTGCTGCTCCATTTTCTCGATTTGTTTTTTTTGTATATTCAAAATACGTAATATCATCAGTCTGATTTAAAATATCAACTACAAACTCTCTTAGTGCGCCAGCTCTCTGAGGAAATTTAATAATAAAATAATGTTTTAAGCCTGCATATAGCAATGCTCGTTCTTTAATTTCAGCAGTACGAGTAATATCATTATTGCTCCCGCTAACTACACAAACAATAGTTTTACCCTTAATCTCTTCAGCATACTCATCTAAAATCGAAATACTTAATGCTCCAGCTGGTTCAACTACAATAGCATCTTTATTATAAAGATCTAAAATGGTTTGACATACTTTACCTTCTGATACAGTAACCATTTCATCTAAATTAGTTTTACAAATTTCGAAATTTAGATCTCCAACATATTTCACAGCAGCACCATCTACAAATTTTTCAATATGATTTAGTTTAGTATTTTTATTATTTTTTATAGATGTCGACATTGAAGGAGCCCCTTCTGGTTCTACTCCTATAATTTTCGTTTCTGGAGAGAGCTGTTTAAAAACTGTACTTAAACCTGATGCTAAACCTCCTCCTCCAACTGGCACAAATATATAATCGATTGGCAACTCAGTTTGATTAAAAATTTCCAATCCTACTGTAGCTTGACCTTCAATTATTTTTACATCATTAAATGGATGAACAAATGCTTTGCCTAATTTATTGCACTCTAATATAGCTGCTTGATATGAATCATCAAATGTATCTCCCTCTAGTACAATAGTCACATAGTTTTCTCCAAACATCTTCACCTGCTCTATTTTCTGTTTAGGTGTTGGTGTTGGCATATATATAACTCCTTTAATTTTAAGCAATCTACATGATAAAGCTACTCCTTGTGCATGATTTCCAGCACTAGCACAAATGATTCCATTTTTAGTTTCAGCATCTAATAATGATGCTATTTTATTGTATGCTCCTCTAATTTTATACGATCGTACTTGTTGCAAATCTTCACGTTTAAACAATACATTACAATCATATTTTTCAGAATACCTAAGGCTTTTAACCAAAGGAGTCACAGAAGCAATTCCTTTTAAACGTTTGGCAGATTCTTTAACAGAACTTAAAGTTGGGTAATATGTTGTTTTTACTTCCATATTGAATGATTAAGCTAAAACTAAACTCTCAGGTTTAATTGTTGCTTTTATTGATTTCATAGCTGTCATCGAAGCTCTTAAACGTTTACCAACTTTTTCTATCAAATGATTTCTTATTGCATCATTGACAGTAATCAGTTCTAAATTGTCAACCGTATTAAATAATGAAAATGGTTTTCCTATCGTACTTGCATCTATAGTTTTCATGAATTCTAATAACAATGGTCTACATGCGTGGTTAAATAAATAACACCCATATTCTGCCGTATCAGAAATTACTCGATTCATTTCAAAGAGCTTTTTTCTAGCTATGGTATTTGCTATTAATGGCAATTCGTGAAGTGATTCATAATATGCTGAATCTTCAATTATCCCTGCATTTATCATCGTTTCAAAAGCCAACTCTACTCCAGACTTTACAAAGGCTACTAATAACAATCCATTATCAAAATATTCTTGTTCAGAAATATGATCGGCTGTTACATTTGTTCTTTCAAATGTTGTTTCTCCTGTTTCTGTTCTCCATTTTAATAAATCTTTATCATTATTCTCCCAATCTTTCATCATTGTTTTCGAAAAATGACCGGAAATAATATTGTCCATATGTGTTTCAAACAATGGTCTTAATATTGTTTTTAACTCTTCAGATAATTGATATGCTTTAATTTTTGCAGGATTAGATAGTCTATCCATCATATTAGTAATTCCGCCATGCTTTAAAGCTTCTGTTATAGTTTCCCATCCATACTGAATCAATTTTGCTGCATAACTCGCAGGAATTCCATTTTCTATCATTTTATTAAAACACAAAATAGATCCCGTTTGCAATACACCACATAAAATGGTTTGTTCTCCCATTAAATCTGACTTTACTTCAGCGATAAAAGAAGATTCTAAAACACCAGCTTTATGCCCTCCTGTAGCTACAGCATAAGCTTTTGCTTGTGCCCAACCCTTATTTTCAGGATCATTTTCTGGATGTACAGCAATTAATGTAGGCACTCCAAATCCACGCTTATATTCTTCTCTTACTTCAGTACCAGGGCACTTTGGAGCCACCATAATTACTGTAATATCTTTTCGAATCTGCATCCCTTCTTCAACAATATTAAATCCATGCGAATAACTTAAAGTTGCTCCTTGTTTCATTAATGGCATAATAGCCATTACAACAGTAGTATGCTGTTTATCAGGCGTTAAGTTTAACACTAAATCTGCTCTAGGTATTAACTCTTCATATGTACCTATTTTAAATTTATTACTAGTCGCATTTACATATGAAGGTCGTTCCTCATCTATTGCTGCTTGCCGTAAAGCATACGAGATATCTAAACCAGAATCTCGCATATTTAAACCTTGATTCAATCCTTGAGCACCACAGCCTACAATAACAATTTTTTTATTTTTTAGTACATTAATGCCATCTTCAAATTCTGAAGCATTCATAAATCTGCATTTTCCTAACTGTTCTAATTGTTGTCTTAATGATAGTGTATTAAAATAATTTGTCATTGTTATATTTTTATTGATTAAATGCTTTTAATATTTGTGATATTTCCATTGATTGTTTAGTGATTGCAATACGTCCTGAACGTGTAAATTGCATTATTGAAAAGGGGTAAAGTTTATTATATATTTCCCCTATTTCTTCTTTACTTCCTGACCTTTCAATCACAAAAAAATCCTTATTTACCGTAACAATTCGAGCGTTATTTTCAATAATTAAATTTTGAATTTCACTACCTTTAAACAATAAGTCAGATTTTAATTTAAATAAACAAGATTCCTGATATACAGTCTCTTCTTCTGTGTGATAATATGCCTTTATCACTTCAATTTGTTTTTCTATCTGACCAATAATTTTTTTGATTTGCATTTCGGTAACCTTAACCAAAATGGTAAATCTTGAAACACCATCAATCTCAGAAATTGATGTATTTAAACTTTCAATATTAATGTGTCTTCTCTGAAAAATAGCTGAAATTCTATTTAGTAATCCGATGTTATTTTCAGTATACACTGAAACCGTAAATAGTTTGATTTTTTTATCCATAATTATTCTAATCTTATATCCGATACCGAAGCCCCTGAAGGAATCATTGGAAATACATTATCTTCTTTTTCTACACATACTTCTAAAAAATATGCTTCTTTACTTGTAATCATTTCTTTAACAGCATCTTTTAATTGATCTCGTTTTATAACTTTTTTAGCTGCTATAGAATACCCTTTGGCTATAGCAACAAAATCAGGATTTGTCATTTCGGTAGACGCATAACGTTTATCAAAAAATAATTGCTGCCATTGCCGAACCATCCCTAAAAACTCATTGTTTAATACCACAATTTTAACAGGGATTTGCTGTTGAAACACAGTTCCTAACTCTTGAATTGTCATTTGATAACCACCATCTCCAATGATTGCAATTACTTCTCGATTTGGCGATGCCATTTTTGCTCCAATTGCTGCTGGTAAAGCAAAACCCATAGTACCTAAGCCTCCTGAGGTAATATTACTTTTAGTAATATTAAACTCAGCATATCTGCACGCAATCATTTGATGTTGTCCTACGTCACTTACAATAGCAGCTTTCCCTTTAGATTGTATATTAATCTCCTTTAATACTTCTCCCATTGTTAAGCTTTCCTTATTTGAATACAGGCTTTTACTAATAACTTTTTCAAATTCGATTTTATATAAATCTTTAAACTTCTGATGCCATTGCAAATGAGAATTAGAGTTTAATAGTGGTAGCAATCTTTTTAAGTTTTCTTTTGCATCACCTAAAACTGCTATATCGGTTTTTACATTTTTATCAATCTCGGCAGGATCAATTTCAAAATGAATTATTTTAGCTTGCTTTGCATAAGTATTTAAATCTCCTGTAACCCGATCATCGAAACGCATACCAATAGCAATTAATACATCACACTCATTCGTTAAAATATTAGGAGCATAATTACCATGCATTCCTATCATTCCTACATTTAAAGAATGAGTAGTTGGAATTGCCGATGCACCTAAAATTGTCCAAGCTGAAGGAATTCCTGTTTTCTCAATTACAGCTTTAAATTCATTTTCGGCTTCACTCAAAATAACACCTTGCCCCCAAACAATTAATGGCTTCTTTGCTAAATTGATTAGTTTAGCAGCCTCAACTAAAGTTTTATTTTCTACTTTAGGTATTGGATTATAACTTCTAACACCTTTACATTTTTCATATTTAAAATCGAGTTCTTCAAACTGTGCATCTTTTGTAATATCAATTAGAACAGGGCCAGGTCTTCCGTTCTTAGCAATATAAAATGCTTTAGCAATAACCTCTGGGATTTCTGATGCCTTAGTGATTTGATGATTCCATTTGGTTACTGGAGTAGAGATTCCAATAATATCTGTTTCTTGAAACGCATCACTCCCTAATAAATGTGAGGGCACTTGTCCAGTAATACAAACGATGGGTGTCGAGTCGATCTGAGCATCTGCAATCCCTGTGATGAGATTTGTTGCTCCAGGTCCTGACGTTGCTATTGCCACACCTACTTTACCGGAAATACGAGCATAACCTTGAGCTGCATGTGTAGCCCCTTGTTCATGTCGTGTTAACACATGATTAATTTTATCTTGGTATTTATATAATTCGTCATAGACAGGCATAATAGCTCCTCCTGGATATCCATATAAAATATCGACACCTTCAGCCAATAAGCTTTTTACAATTGCTTCGCTTCCCGAGATTCGAATCGTTTTTTTAGTGTCTACTGCTTTTAATGTTAATGCTTCTGTATTCATTATGTCCTAATTTTATTAGAATTCATCTGTTACGCATCCTTTTGATGCTGATGAGACTGTTTTTGCATATTTATATAAAACTCCTTTTCCAAATTTTAGATCTGGTGCTTTCCATTGTTGTCTTCTTTCTTGTAATTCTGCTTCAGATACTTCAAGAGAAATACTATTTGTTTCAGCATCAATAGTTATAGTATCACCATTTTTCACAAAAGCTATCGTTCCACCTTCTTGTGCTTCTGGAGTAATATGCCCTACTACAAAACCGTGAGTGCCTCCAGAAAAACGACCATCTGTAATTAACGCCACATCTTTACCTAAACCAGCTCCCATTATAGCGGCAGTAGGCTTTAGCATTTCTGGCATTCCTGGACCTCCTTTTGGGCCTTCATAGCGAATTACGACAACATTACCTTTTTTAACTTCCCCATTTTGAATTCCATTATTAGCATCATATTCACTTTCAAATACTTTTGCTTTACCTTTAAAATTTAACCCTTCTTTTCCAGTGATTTTTGCAATACTTCCTTCTTCAGCCAAATTGCCATATAACATTCTTAAATGTCCTGAGGTTTTAATTGGATTCTCTACTGGTTTTATAACTTTTTGATTTTCTTTTAAATCATCAGCATCTAATAAGTTCTCTGCTATTGTTTTTCCTGTAACGGTTAAACAGTTTCCATGAATCAATCCTTTTTTTAATAAATATTTTAATACAGCAGGAATTCCTCCAATTTTATGTACATCCTCCATTAAATATTTCCCGCTAGGTTTTAAGTCTGCTAAAAAAGGTGTTGAGTCACTTATAGTTTGAAAATCTCTAAGTGTAAAATCAATATCTGCTGCTCTAGCAATTGCTAAAAAATGTAATACAGCATTTGTAGATCCACCTAAAACAGTAACTAAACGAATTGCATTTTCCAAAGACTTTCTTGTAATAATATCTGAAGGTTTAATATCTTTTTCAAGTAAATTTCTAATTGCTTCACCTGCACTTACAGATTCTTCTTTTTTGGCAGCACTCAAAGCTGGGTTAGACGAATTATAAGGAAGTGCCATCCCCAAGGCTTCAATAGCAGAAGCCATTGTATTTGCCGTATACATGCCTCCGCAAGCTCCAGCTCCAGGGCAAGCATTCTCTATAATATTTTGATATTCAGTTTCTGTTACTGTTCCTGCTACTTTACTTCCCCAAGCTTCAAAAGCCGATACAACATCTAACTTTTGTCCATCATGACATCCAGAATCTATTGTCCCTCCATAGACTAAAATTGAAGGTCTATTTAATCGAATCATGGCCATTAAAGCTCCTGGCATATTTTTATCACACCCAACTACTGTAATTAATCCATCATAACTCATTGCTTGCACTACAGTTTCCATAGAATCTGCAATAATATCTCTTGAAGGCAATGAGTAACGCATTCCAGGGGTTCCCATAGAAATGCCATCACTAACACCAATTGTATTAAAAACCAATCCAATTACATCTTCATTTTTTGTACCTTCTTTAACCAGTTTAGCTAGGTCATTAAGATGCATATTACACGGATTACCTTCATAGCCTGTGCTCGCAATGCCAATAATAGGTTTATAAAAATCTGCTTTAGTTAAACCAATCGCATGTAGCATTGCTTGTGCTGCTGGTTGTGTTGGATCTTGTGTAACTGTCTTGCTATGTTTATTTAACTGCTTCATTATTTTTTATCGCTCTATTAAGTATTGTTGTGTCCAAAATTAAAAGTTCCTGATTTTTATTTTCTTTATTATTTCATATTTAGTTTGAGGTTCACTTAATTTTTATTTATATTAACTAATTAATTATCAGTTGTTTAAAAAATATTTTTTATGACGCTCTAAAATTAATTTTTTATAAAAAAAGCCTATATCTTTAACTGATACAGGCTTTAGGTTTACTAAATAATTATCTGTATCAACTCAAGTTGAGTTAATAATGACAATAATTATGACTGTTATTTGATTCATTTTAATGCAATAAAAAAGCCTTCCGTTTCAGGAAGGCTTTTAAAATTTTATTTAAGTTTTATATACCATTCCCTTATCATCGAAATATAATCGCAATGACAATAATTGAAATAGTATTTAATATTTGTTTTTTCATTTAACGTTACAAATATTCAGTAATTAAAATTTAATAACCAAATATTTATTCAAAACTTCTCTCTAATCTTATCTAAACACAGATTATGAATACTTCCAATATGTGTGTGCGATTTTGAATTATCTGGAATATAGCTTCCATTCTGTACTTGATTCCCTATTTGTTGATAAGCTTCTCTAAAAGATATTCCATCTATTACCAAATTGTTGATATTATCTACCGTAAATAGGTATTTATATTTATCATCATTTAGATCGATTTCTTTGACAATAACTTGTTGGATCGCATAATTAAAAATCTCTAAAATACTTTCCATCTCAAGAAAAGCATTTATCATATTTTCTTTTAGTAATTGAAAATCTCTATGGTATCCACTTGGTAAATTATTTGTGATCAATACCATTTCTGTATGAAGTGCTTGAATTTTATTACACTTACCTCTAATTAACTCAAAAACGTCTGGGTTTTTTTTATGAGGCATAATGCTACTCCCAGTAGTAAGTTCATCTGGAAATGAAATAAAATTAAAATTCTGACTCATGTACAAACAGATGTCCATTGCAAAACGAGATAAAGTATTACTTAAACCTCCAAAAGCAGCAGCAATAGTTCGTTCACTTTTCCCTCTGCTCATTTGTGCAGCTACAACATTATATTTTAAAGTCGAAAACCCTAATGTTTTTGTTGTAAATTCTCTATCAATAGGGAATGAACTTCCATAACCCGCCGCAGAACCTAATGGGTTTTGATCTATTGTTTTTAAAGCAGCATTAAACATATACATGTCATCTATTATCATCTCTGCATAGGCAGAAAACCACAATCCAAATGATGATGGCATTGCAACTTGTAAATGAGTATATCCTGGTAATAACTTTGCTTGATGTATTTCTGCTAGCTGTAAAAGCGTTTCAAAAAGAATTTTAGATTTTTTTGTTAGTTGCTGTAAATTATCCTTATAAAATAATTGCAATGCCACCAGAACTTGATCATTTCTAGAACGTGCTGTATGTATTTTTTTACCAACTTCCCCATATCGTTTTGTGAGCTCAAATTCTATTTTAGAATGTACATCTTCAAATTGAGGTTCAATTACAAATTTATTATGACCTATTTGCGATTGCAAATCATTTAAGCCTGCTTCTAATTGTTGTAATTCATCAGAAGTAACAATATTTATTTTCTCTAGCATTTTAGCATGTGCTAAGGAAGCTTGTATATCATATTTTGCGATATGCATATCTATTTCTCTATCATTACCAACTGTAAACTGCTCTATTTTTTTATCGATTGTAAGCCCTTTATCCCAAAGTTTCATCTCTTAAAATATTTATTTGTTAGTGTTATTTCTTTCTTCATTTTTTATATTCTGATTTATTTAAACGATTACCTGATTCAACAAATCAACATAAATTTGTATTCCTTCTTCTATTTCATGTATATAAATAAATTCATCTGCCGTATGTGAACGTTTACTGTCTCCAGGACCTAATTTTAGTGACGGGCAACTTAAAGTAGCTTGATCTGATAATGTAGGAGAACCATAAGTTGTTCTTCCTAAGTTAATTCCAGCTCTAACTAATTCGTGGTTTACAGGAATTGACGATGAATTTAATCGTAAGCTTCGTGGTACAATACTTGAACAAGGAGAGCTAAGTGTTAATATATCTGCGATTTCTTGATTAGAATATTTATCGTTCACTCGTACATCAATCACCAAGTTTACTTCAGCTGGTACAGCATTATGTTGTACTCCTGCATTAATTTGAGTCACCGTCATTTTCACTTCTCCTAATTGTTTAGATAGTTTTTCAAACTTAAAATTCTTAAACCAATCTAAAACTTCAATGGTATTATAAATAGCATTATTTGTGTTTATATGAGCAGCATGGCTTGGCGTTCCTTTAACCTTTGCGTCAAAAACTACTAAGCCTTTTTCGGCAATAGCTAAATTCATTAAAGTAGGTTCTCCAACAATGGCAACATCAATATTCGGAATAATATTCAACATGCTATTTAACCCATTAGACCCACTGTTTTCTTCTTCCGCAGAAGCTACAATTACCAGATTGTATTTAAGATTTTTGATGTCATAATAATATGTAAACGTTGCTAATAAGGATACCAAACATCCGCCTGCATCATTACTTCCTAAACCATATAACTTCCCATTTTCTATAACAGGTTTAAATGGGTCTTTTGTATAACCCTTATTAGGTTTTACTGTATCATGATGTGAGTTTAGTAATAATGTGGGCTTCATTTCATCAAAATATTTGTTTGTAGCCCAAACATTATTTTTTATTCTCTTAAACGGAATTCGATTTGTATTAAACCAATCTTCAATACAAAGAGCTGTTTGATCTTCTTCAGTTGAAAAAGATGGGGTTTCAATTAATTTTTTAAGTAATGAAACAGCATTTATTATTAATTTCTCTTGTATCATTAGGCTTGAATTGTAGTGAATTTTGACTCTGAATTAAACAACATTTCTGGTTTGCCTATGCACACCTTTTCAACATTATGTTTAATTGCGTGAAAACAGTTTTCTAATTTTGGCAGCATTCCTTCTGCAATAATCCCTGTATTTATTAATGAAACATAAGTTTCTGTATCAATATATTCTATAACCGAAGTATCGTCATTAACATTTTGTAATACTCCATTTTTTTCAAAACAATAATATAACTCTACATTATATTGTTTTGAAAACCCTATGGCAATTTCTGATGCCATTGTATCTGCATTAGTATTTAATAATTGTCCATTAGCATCATGTGAAATTGCACAGAAAACAGGTATTATACTTTCTGTTAATAATAGTTGAATTACTCTAATATTTACTTTTACAACATCTCCTACATATCCAAAATCTATTTTCCCAACTGGCCTCTTTTTCGAAACAACTGTATTCCCATCTGCGCCAGAAAACCCTATTGAATTACACTTATAAGCTTGTAATTGAGCTATAATTGTTTTGTTAACCTTTCCGGCGTATATCATTGTAATTATATCTAAAGTAAATGCATCTGTAATACGTCTCCCATTAACGATCTTAACTCCAACTCCAATTTCATTAGTAAATTGTGTCGCCAAAGTTCCACCTCCATGAATTAGAATTTTTGGTCCTTCAATTTTTGAAAACTCTTCTAAAAATGATTTCAACGCAATTGCATTATCTATAATGTTTCCTCCTATTTTTATAACTTTTAATGTTTCCATTATTCTAGATTTTCTAAAATTTGTTTTAATACAATTTGTGCAGAAAATGTTCTGTTATTCGCTTGATTTATAACTATAGATTGTTTGTTATTCAATACATTATCTTCAACAACTACATTTCGTCTTACTGGTAAACAGTGCATAAATTTTGCATTTCCTAATTTTTTTTGTGTCATCATCCAATTAGAATCTTGAGATATAACTTGTCCATAATTGGTATAACTACTCCAGTTTTTTACATAAACGAAATCTGCATCTTTTAAAGCATCTTCTTGATTATAATTAATTGGAGTGTTTCTAGTTATTGTATTATTTAACTCATACCCTTTTGGGTGTGTAATTGTTAAATTAACATCTAAATTTTGCATCATCGTAATAAAAGAGTTAGCTACTGCTTGTGGTAATGCTTTAGGGTGTGGCGCCCAAGACAGAACTACTTTTGGTTTTTTATTGGATTTTAATTCTTCTATAGTAATTGCATCTGCTAAGGCTTGTAATGGATGTGCTGTAGCGCTTTCCATATTTACAATAGGAACTGTTGTATGTTTTTCAAAACTGTTTAACACATACTCTGATTCATCTTTTTCCTTATCTGTTAAGTTTGGAAATGCTCTTACAGCAATAATGTCGGCATACTGAGAGATAACTTGTGCTGCTTCCTTAATATGCTCTGAAGTATTTAAATTCATAACCGTACCATCTTCAAATTCTAAATTCCAAGCATCATTTACATTTAAAACCATTACTTGCATCCCTAAATTTTTTGCTGCTTTTTCTGTGCTTAATCGAGTTCGTAAACTTGAATTAAAAAAAAGCATCACTAAGGTTTTGTTTTCTCCTAATGCTTTAAATTGAAAAGGAGTTTTCTTTAATTGAATGGCTTCTTGAAGTGTTTCAGAAAGATTTTCTATATCTGATATTGTTGTATATTTTTTCATCTGTTTAAATTTTATTGTTTTTCATCTGTCAGATGTAATTCTAATTTTAATACTTTAATAAACATATCAATATGCTTTTTTTGAACGGTTAACGGTGGAAGGATTCGTAACAGATTTGGGTTTTTAGCGCTTCCTGTAAAAATGTGATATTTATAAATAAGTGCTTTTCTTAATTCTGCAATTGGGAAATCAAATTCTAAACCTAACATTAAACCTCTTCCTTTGACCGTTTTTATTTTTGAAATAGATTTTATTTCTTCTAAAAAATATTCAGATATAGCTTTAGCATTTTTCATTAATTCTTGAACTTCCATAACTTTTAAAACCGATAGAGAAGCTATACATGCCAGATGATTTCCTCCAAAAGTAGTTCCTAGTTGCCCAAAAGAAGGCTCAATTTTAGGGTGTATTAAAATTCCTCCTATAGGAAAACCATTCCCCATTCCTTTAGCTATAGAGATAATATCTGGTTCGATATTATATTTTTGAAACGCAAAAAAATCACCTGTTCTCCCAAATCCAGATTGTACTTCATCGACTATTAAAACTGTATTATAAAATTTACAGAGCTTGCTTAAGCCTTGGTAAAAATCTGCTGTGCTCTCATCTAAACCACCAACACCTTGAATTATCTCTATAATTACTGCACAAACATCTTTTTTGCTCAATGCTTTTTCTACAGCTTCTAAATTTCCTAATTCGATAAATTCAACTTTTTGTTGTGCATTTAACGGTGCAATAATTTTTGTGTTATCTGTTGCTGCGACTGTGGCAGAAGTACGTCCATGAAATCCATTTTTAAAAGCGATAACTTTCTTTTTCCCTGTATGAAATGATGCCAATTTTAATGCATTTTCATTGGCTTCAGCTCCCGAATTACATAAAAAGAGATCATATGTCTCACATCCAGATAATTTCCCTAATCTTTTCGCTAATTCTACCTGTAAAGGGTTTTGTACAGAATTACTATAAAACCCTAATTTACTAACTTGATTACTAATATTTTTGACATATTCAGGGTGTGAATGACCAATTGAAATCACAGCATGACCTCCGTACAAATCTAGATACTCTGTTTTGTTTTTATCATACACAAAAACATCTTCTCCTTTTATTGGAGTAATATCAAATAATGGATATACATTAAATAAGTTCATGATTAAATAATTTTAAAAGTAATTTGCTTTTAATTGTAATCCTTCAGTTTCTGGAAAGTCAAACATTAAATTCATATTTTGTATCGCTTGACCTGAAGCACCTTTTAAAAGGTTATCTATAATACTTGTGATTAATAACTTGTTTTCGTGTTTGTGTAAATAAATAAAGCATTTATTTGTATTAACTACTTGCTTTAAATGCAGCTCTTTATCTGACATGATGGTAAATACAGCTCCATTATAATACGTATTGTAAATGGATTGAGCTTCTTGTAAACTACCATTAAAATTAGTGTAAGCTGTAGCAAAAATACCTCTCGAAAAATTACCTCTATTAGGCATGAAACAAATTTTAGAATGAAAACTATTCTGCAATTGATTCACTGTTTGATTCACTTCCCCTAAATGCTGGTGTGTAAAAGGTTTATAGTATGAAAAATTATTATCCCTCCACGAAAAATGTGTTGTTTTTGACAATGAAACTCCTGCTCCTGTTGCGCCTGTAACAGCGTTTACATGAACATCTTCATTTAATAGCTCTGCTTTTGCTAATGGTAATAGAGCCAGCTGTAATGCTGTAGCAAAGCAACCTGGATTTGCAATATATTTTGCTTTTGCAATTTTTTCTTTTTGTAATTCTGGTAAGCCATAAATGAATTCATTTTCTTGAAAAACAGCATCTGGTTTTAATCTAAAATCATTACTCAAATCAATGATTTTTGTATGATTTGAAAGCTGATGTGTTTCTAAAAAAGTTTTAGAATTTCCATGTCCTAAACATAAAAACAATACGTCTATATCTGAATTAACAGTATTTGTAAATTTTAAATCTGTTGTACCTAATAAATCTTGATGTACATCACTAATATAATTTCCTGCATTAGAAGTACTATATACAAAATTGATATTCACTTTTGAGTGAAAAATTAATAATCTAATTAATTCTCCAGCCGTATATCCTGCTCCTCCAATAATTCCTGCTTTTATCATAATGTGTTTACGTTTTGATATATTTTACTTTGATTCCCATAGATTTTAATAAAACCTTTGGCTTCATCTGCAGTCCATCCTTTATTTTCTTCGCCATAGCTTCCAAATTTTGCATTCATTAGATCGTGCTCTGAATTAATTCCATCTAAAGTGAAATGATATGGTTTTAGTGTTATAAATACATCTCCCGATACTTGTTTTTGACTACTCTTTAAAAAGGCTTCAATATTTCTCATCATAGGATCTAAGTATAAGCCTTCATGTAAATGTGTTCCGTACCAATTAGCCATATAATCTTTGTGTTGCAATTGCCATTTGGTAAGTGTGTGTTTTTCTAACAAATGATGTGCTTTAATAATTATAGTTGCCGCTGCAGCTTCAAAACCCACTCTTCCTTTAATTCCAACGATAGTGTCTCCAACATGGATATCTCTACCAATAGCATAACTTGAAGCCAATTCATTTAGCGCTTCAATATTTTTATAAACTTCATTTTTAATTCCATTAATTGCAGTGAGTTCTCCTTTCTTAAAAGTGAGTTTTATTTTTTCATCTTCCTCTTTAACTAATTGAGATGGATAAGCGTTTTCTGGTAATGGTTTATGAGATGTTAAAGTTTCCTCTCCACCTACACTAGTTCCCCAAAGGCCTTTATTAATAGAGTATTTTGCTTTTTGCCAAGACATATCAATATTATTTTCTATTAAAAAATTAATTTCTTCTTGTCTTGATAATTTTTGATCTCTAATAGGGGTAATAATCTCTATTTCTGGCGCTAAGGTTTGAAAGATTAAATCAAACCGAACTTGATCATTACCTGCTCCAGTACTACCATGAGCAATATATTTAGCGTTAATACTCTTAGCATATTCAATAATTTCAATAGCTTGTATAATACGTTCTGCACTTACAGATAAGGGATAAGTGTTATTTTTTAGCACATTTCCATAAATAAGATACTTTACTACATCATTATAATATCTCGGAATAGCATTAATATTTTTATAGGTTTTAACTCCCATTACATACGCTTTTTCTTCAATAGATCTAATTTCTTTTAAAGTGAATCCGCCAGTATTAACACTTATAGCGTGTACTTCAAAACCTTTATCTTTTGATAGATGTACTGCACAATAAGAAGTATCTAAACCACCGCTATACGCCAGTACTATTTTTTTCGAATTTTTCATTTTTTATTCTTTTTTAAAAGCAGAGCTTGTTTCATACTTTTTAACCTTGTAAAGGCTTTTTCTTTTATTTCTTTAGATGGTTTTTCTTTTGAATTTGGATCGTACAACATTCCTGTGCATAAACACATACTTTGCTCAGTACGTTGTAATACGTCATAATTTTTGCAAGTTTGACAGCCTTTCCAAAACGATTGATCTGTTGTGAGCTCTGAAAACGTAACAGGTTTATAGCCCAAATCACTATTCATTTTCATAACTGCAAGACCGGTGGTAATTCCAAAAATCTTCGCTTCTGGAAATTTTGAAATAGAATGTTTAAAAATTTTCTTTTTTATTCGTTTTGCAAGACCTTGATTTCTATAATTAGGATGTACAATTAATCCAGAATTTGCTACAAATTTGCCATGACTCCAAGATTCTATATAACAGAAGCCAGCAAATGTTTTTCCATCTAAAGCAATAACTGCATTGCCTTTTTCCATTTTAGAAATAACATATTCAGGTTTCCTTTTTGCAATACCTGTACCTCTTACTTTAGCAGCTTCAGAAATTGTTTCGCAAATAATATTTGCATAAACACTATGCGATTTATCAGCAATAATGATGTTCATTATCTTGATTTTGAATTAAACTATTTTTAAGAATTATAATTTTGAGAAATAAGAACCGGACTCACCTAAGCTCCAAAAACAGATAACACCCCTAAGGGCGACGCAAGAAAAAGCGGCGTACAAAAGTCTTGTTATTCTTTTGAATAACTAAGCTTTGAAAAAATGATATTAAATTTGATTTGTACAAAATGAAAAAATAAAATGACGTGATTACTGAGTGCTAAATTGAAGAAAATTAGCGGCGGCGATTGCGTAAGCGCAATGTAATAGATTTTGTACGTATTTTATTTATTTGAGTATTCATTAGTACAAACCTACATCTTTTGTTTAACACAGCCAAAATTTTTTATATCAATTTTTAAAACTTGAGTATCAAAAATGTCTTAATTAATTTTAAGAAAATGAAAGATATAAGATGTTTTTTATAAGAGTTTATACGTCCGTTAAACTACTGTTTTTCTTATATATCTTTTAACACGTTTTTTGTAAACTTATACTTAATTTACCGACCAATGCATACGCATTAGATTTTAACTTTAAAATAAAATTAAATGTCTAAAACATATTACGACCCAGCCGATTTAAGAAAATTTGGAAAAATCACCGAGTGGAGTGAGGATTTAGGGAATAAATTTTTCGAATATTACGGTAAAGTTTTTGAAGAAGGAGCTTTATCTTCTAGAGAAAAATCTCTTATTGCACTTGCTGTTTCCCATGTAGTTAAATGCCCTTATTGTATAGATGCTTATACAAAAGATGGTTTACAAAAAGGTGTTACAAAAGAAGAGATGATGGAAGCTGTACATGTCGGAGCAGCTATTGAAAGTGGCGCAACACTTGTGCATGGAGTACAAATGATGAATAAATACGAAAAATTATCAATGTAGATAATGTGGTAAATACTAGATATATTTACAAACTCAATCTACAGATAAAACATAATCCTGAAAATGGCAATAAAGTCTTTACAAAAGAGAGAAAGTGATTTAGCTAATGTTAATAGGCAATTAGAAATCCTATCTAATGGAATCTTTAAATCTGGAGAACTTCCTACATTTAAAGATAAAATAGCAGAGTTAGGGCATTTTCCATTAAAACCACGTAAGCTCGAAATATTACAGATAAATGTTGGTTATATGTGTAATCAAGTCTGTGAACATTGTCATGTAGATGCTGGTCCAGATAGAAAAGAAATTATGACGATCGACACAATGAAGCAATGTCTTGAAGTCATAAAAACTACTGGTGCTCACACTCTAGATTTAACTGGTGGAGCCCCAGAAATGAATCCTAATTTTAGATGGTTTGTAGAAGAAGCTTCAAAAGCAGGTATTAAAGATTTTATAGTACGCTCTAACTTAACTATTATTAGAGCCAATAAAAAATACTACGATTTACCCGAGTTCTTTAAAAAACATAACGTACATGTTATTTCTTCCATGCCACATTGGACTAGAGGAAAAACTGATAAACAACGTGGCGATGGTGTTTTCGATAAATCTATAAAAGCATTACAAGAACTTAATGCTGTAGGTTATGGTATGCCTGATAGTCCTCTAAGATTAGATTTAGTTTACAATCCTTCAGGAGCTTTTTTACCAGGAGATCAAATGGCAATGGAAAAAGATTTTAAAACTGCTCTATTAGAAGATTTTGATATTCAATTTCATAACTTATTTGCTATTACTAATTTGCCTGTAAGTCGCTTTTTAGATTATTTAATTGCCTCAGAAAACTATGAAGATTATATGTACTCCCTTGTAGAAGCTTTTAACCCTTCTGCAGTAGCAAATGTTATGTGTACGAATACAATTTCTATAAGCTGGGATGGATGGCTATATGACTGTGACTTTAATCAAATGTTAGATTTAAAGGTCGCTAGTAAAGTGAAGCATATTAGCGAATACAACGAAGAATTACTTCAAAACAGAAATATTATTATTTCACAACACTGCTATGGCTGTACAGCTGGCGCAGGTAGTAGTTGTCAAGGTACTGTAGCTTAATCTAAAGCTAAAAATATGAAGCACTTCGTACTATACATATTCATTTTATACTCAACATTATCAATAGCTCAGGAATCTATTTCTGAAGTGTTAGTAAAATATAATAATGAAAGCATTCCATATATACATGCTCAAAAATTGCATCATACAAATGTTATTTTATTAGATGCTCGTGAAATAGAGGAATATAATGTTAGTCATATAAAGGATGCTATTTATGTTGGTTATAAAGATTTTAAAATTAAAGATGTCGAAAAAGAAATAAAAAATAAGAACGAGAAAGTTGTTGTTTACTGCTCTTTAGGTGTTCGTTCTGAAGATATTGCCGAAAAACTAAAAAAAGCAGGTTACACAAATGTTTATAATTTGTTTGGCGGGATTTTTGAATGGAAGAATAATGATTATGATGTATACAATTCAAGCAATAAAATAACTGAAAATGTACATGCATTCTCAGAAGAATGGAGCAAATGGTTAACTAAAGGTCAAAAAGTATATGAATAAAACTTTAGCAATGGTTTTTACACGTAATCCTGAGTTAGGAAAAGTAAAAACGAGATTAGCGAAAACAATAGGTAATGAAGGTGCTTTAACAATATATAAAGCTCTATTAAATCATACCGAAAATACAATTAGGAAGGTTAATAGTGATAAAGCTGTATTTTATTCTGTTTCCATTAATGATGATGATATTTGGAATAATACAATCTATCAAAAACATCTACAAAAAGGAAACGATTTAGGAGAAAGAATGAAAAATGCTTTCGCTAATGCTTTCAAAAGCGGGTACGATAAAGTGGTTATAGTTGCTAGTGACTTGTTTGATATCACATCAAATCATATTAATGAAGCTTTTAAGCAATTAGACACATCGGATGTTGTTATCGGGCCTTCACCAGATGGTGGTTATTATTTGTTAGGGATGAATTATCTACATTCACAGGTTTTTGAGCAAAAAGAATGGGGAACAGAAACAGTTCTTAATGCCACGTTAAACGATATGCAAAATATAGATGTACATTTGCTGGAGGAAATTAATGACATTGATACTTTTGATGATATTAAAAATATTCCTGAGTTAACAGAATTATTAGAGTTAGTTAATAGATGATTAAATATATAGACGAAACCACCCAATACTTACAAGAAAAAGGATTTAATAATCCAGAAATAGGAATTATTTTAGGAACCGGTCTGGGACAACTTATTAATGAAATAGAGGTTATAAAAGAAGTAAGTTATAATCACATTCCAAACTTTCCTACAGCAACTGTAGAGTTTCATAAAGGCAAACTTATTTATGGGATTATTGCCGATAAAAAGGTAGTCGTAATGCAAGGGCGTTTCCACTTATATGAAGGTTATAGCTTGCAAGATGTTACATTTCCAGTACGGATTATGGAGAAACTTGGCATAAAAACGTTACTCGTTTCTAATGCTGCTGGAGCTATTAATCTCAGTTTTAAAAAAGGAGAATTAATGTTAATTGATGATCATATTAATTTACAAGGTGGATCTCCATTAGCTTTTAAAGGTGTTGAAGAATTGGGAGAGCGTTTTACAGATATGAGTGCTCCATATGATAAAACAATTAACAACACTTTTGGAGAACTAGCAAAACAACATAATATTACACTCCATAAAGGCGTTTACGCTAGCGTTGTTGGACCACAATTAGAAACAAGAGCAGAATACCGAATGTTGAAAACTATTGGCGCAGATGCTGTAGGCATGAGTACTGTTCCAGAAATAATAGTAGCAAATCATTTAAAATTAAGAGTGGCTGCAGTGTCAGTTTTGACAGATGAATGCGACCCAGATAACTTGGACCCTGTAAACATTACCGAAATTATTGAAATGGCAGGTAAAGCAGAACCAAATATGATTACACTTTTTAAAGAATTGATAAAGACCTTATAAATATGAGTTATTTAGAAACTACACACGATGTATATAAAGAAGCAGCTTTAACTCCAGATGTTGGATTATGCTGTACTACAAACCCTATTTGGGAACTTCCGGGGTTAAAAATCCCTAAGATTATGCAAGAAATGAACTATGGTTGCGGAAGCACTGTTCATGCTAGAGACTTAACAAATAACCCAAAAATGCTTTATGTTGGTGTTGGTGGTGGTATGGAGCTTTTACAGTTCTCATATTTTAATCGTCAAAAAGGAGGTGTTGTTGGTGTAGATATAGTAGATGAAATGCTTGAAGCTTCTCGTAAGAATTTTATTGAAGCGGAAGAGCAAAACGATTGGTTTAAGAGTGAATTTGTAGATCTTAAAAAGGGAGATGCACTTAATTTACCTGTTGAAGATAATAGTATTGATGTTGCCGCTCAAAATTGCTTATTTAATATTTTTAAGGCTGAAGATTTAAAGAGAGCTATTGAAGAAATGTATCGTGTTTTAAAACCTCACGGACGTTTAGTAATGAGTGATCCTACTTGTGAACAGCCAATGAATGAAGAGTTGCGAAGTGATGAGCGTTTACGTGCTTTATGTTTAAGTGGTAGTTTACCTATATCTGAGTATATAAAGGCACTTACTGATGCTGGTTTTGGAACTATAGAAGTTAGAGCAAGAAAGCCTTATAGAATTCTTGATCCAAAAAATTACCCTACAGATGAATTAATATACATTGAATCTATTGAAGTAGCTGCAATTAAAGATCCAATGCCAGAAGATGGTCCTTGTATTTTTACAGGGAAAGCTGCAATATATTATGGTGAAAATGAATATTTTGATGATAAATTAGGGCATGTTTTATTGAAAAATCAGCCTTTAGCAGTATGTGACAAAACAGCTACAGCATTAAAAGATTTAAATAGAGATGATATATATTTTAGCGAATCTACTTTCCATTACGATGGAGGAGGATGTTGCTAAAAATAATTAATAATAGAGATTAAAAAAGCTTCTAAAACTAAATGATTTTAGAAGCTTTTTTGTTTGTTTTTAATATAAACTCACTTAATACGATGTAAGTTAATTGGCTAATTTTAGACTTAACTTAAACAAATAAATTTATAATACCATACTTAAAAGCTATCATATAAAATGAAACATTTAAATATTTTATTCATAATAGTATCATTATTTTTTATTTCATGTTCAGCTTCAAAACGTGTTACTCAAAACACAAAACACAAAACTGAAACAACAATAGCTAAAACTGAGCCTATAGTTAAAAAAATTGAGACTCCTAAAGAAGAGGAAGAACCTCAAGAAGAAATTATTCTTGAGACCGTTAATAAGGAAATAGAAAAAAACCCAAAAGAAAACATAAAAGAGCCTATTAAAAAAGTTACTGAGTCAATTGAATTATTTAATCATGTTTCTTGGAATAATTTAATTTATCAGAATGTTGCCTCTAATGGAGATGTGAATTACAAAGGGTTTAAGAATAATTGGGGTGTTTTAAGAGAATACATAAAAACATTAGGAGAACAACTTCCTGAAGATGCTTGGAGTAAAGAAGAAAAGTTAGCTTATTGGATGAATGCATACAATGCAATGACTATAGATCTTATATTACGCAATTATCCATTAACAAGTATTAAGGATATTAAAGATCCTTGGGATCAGCGTTTATGGAAGTTAGGGACAAAATGGTATAATTTGAACGAAATAGAGCATCAAATACTTCGTAAAATGGGAGATCCACGTATTCATTTTGGAATTAATTGCGCATCATTTTCTTGCCCTCCATTATTAAATGAAGCATTTACGTCTACAAAAGTAAATGAACAATTAGATCGTTTAGCTGTACGCTTTATAAATGATCCCGAAAGAAATACAATTACTCCAAATAAAATTAAAGTTTCAAAAATATTTTCTTGGTTTTCTAAGGATTTTAAACAAGATGGAAACTTAATTTCTTTTTTAAACAAGTATGCAAAAACACCTATCTCTCCTAAAGCAAAAAGGAGTTTTGCTGATTATAATTGGAATTTGAACGAACAATAATTACATTGCATTAAGTGTTATTTATATGGCATTACAAGATAATATTGTAATTATTTTTTAATGAAAAACACTCTATCTATCATTATTCCGATATTAAATGAAGCTAAGTGTATTGGTTTACTCTTAAATCATTTAACGCAGAATTATACAGAAGAAAACATCTCTGAGATTATTGTAGTTGATGGAGGAAGTTGTGATGATTCGCAAGAAATTGTAAATTCTTATAAAAAAGGCAACGTTTTCTTATTAAATTCTGAAAAAGGGCGTGCAAAACAGATGAATTTTGGAGCAAAAAATGCAAAAGGAAGTATTTTATATTTTTTGCATGCCGATTCATTTCCTCCTAAAGATTTTGATCAATATATTATTTCTGAAGTACTTAAAAACAATAATGCTGGATGCTTTAAAATGAAATTTGAAAGTAATCATTGGTGGCTAAAGTTAGCTGGATGGTTAACTCGTTTTTCTTGGAGAGCTTGTAGAGGTGGGGATCAAAGTCAATTTATAACAAAATCCTTATTTGAACAACTTGGTGGGTTTGATGAACGTTTTATAGTTTATGAAGATAATGATTTAATAAATAAACTGTATTCTAATAAAGAATTTGTAGTAATTCCTCATTGCTTAACAACCTCAGCAAGACGTTATAATACAAATGGAATATGGAAACTTCAATATCATTTTTGGATAATTTATATAAAAAAATGGTTTGGAGCTTCAGCTGATGAATTACATCAATATTATCTTAAAAATATCTCCTGAAACTAAATTTGCCCATTAGAAATAATTCCTAATTGATTTTTATTTGTCAAATTAAGAGAGATGCTAAAAAAAGGATTATCTCCATCCCTCTTCTTTAAAACTTCATTTAGTTCCCACCAATCTTCAGATTTTGTATTTACGGCTAAAATAAATACAATTTTTTCGCCTTTATCATTCATCATAGGGATATAGTAACATTTATAATTTATAGCAGCAATATTATGATCTGTATTTTGATAGTCACTCACTTGAAAGACATTATATTCATAGATAGCACTATATATAAGTGAGTCTATAAGTTTAATATCTTTCTTTTCTAATTCAGCAGTTTTCCTTTTATTAAAAATAAAATTAAAATCTTCTGGATGTGCTATTTTAGCTTGAGATTTAGCATAATCCATTGTAACAATTTTATAATCGATTTTACTTTTATATGAGAACAATTTAGTACTCATATAAATCCCTCCAATTAATAATACAATTAGGGCAACTATAAATTTAAGTGCTTTTTTCATCATTAAAAGTTTTACAATATCAAATTTCGAATTTTTTGCTATAATTTCAAAACAATAAAGTACAGTTTAAAAATATTGTCCGACGCCAAAAACTAAACCATTGGTAGCATCTCTAGTAATACCAAAGCCATAATCAACTCTAAAAGTTGCATTAAAGATTTTTTTATGAATAAATCGGAATCCTATACCTGGATAAATCCGAACATTTTGAGAGTTTCCAAAGTCACTAAAATCTCCCCCAGGATTTCGCCAAGTTCCAGCATCTATAAATCCATTTCCTTGAAATACAATCGTCTCTTTTTCAAATAATGTGTATCTGTATTCTGTATTAACAAGGATTACACCTGTTCCTCTATCAATAGTATTACCAACACCTCTCACATTAAGGTTATTATCTACAGAAAATGGTGCGAATGGAGAATCAGGGTTAGAAGCTAAGCCTATGCGCAATCGATTAGCCCAGTTCCCGCGTTCTCCTACTCTTTTAAAATATAAAAAGTCATTCCAAAATATCAAAAAATCAGGAAGCGTAGCACTATTCTCTTGGTTATTATTTGTAGTAACATATTGCACATTTAAAGTACTTTTAAAGCCTTTTACGTATTGATAATAATAATCTAAATCATTATATTCATAAACTCCTTTATACAATTGTTTATCTAAATTAAAATCTTGTGGTATAGAAGGGTCTGTTGCTCCAAAAAGATATTCATAATCTTCATTAAAGAGCGTTATTCCAAGCTCTATACGATGATGAAAATTAAAAGCATATAAGCCTAAAACTTCAAATGATGTATTATTATAACGATATTCAGCACTTCCATTATTTAAAAAAACTGGCTCTTGCGTTGTGAGGTCTTGAAAATTCAATGCTAATCCTATTTTATTATTGAAAAGAAAGGGGGCACGTAGATTAATACCGTAAGAATTAAAAACATCACGTTGAAAAAATCCTCCAAAAGTGATATTACGACCTAATGTATTAAACTCGTACAAACCAGTTCTAAAAGCAAATTCATCATTATTAGTAGTATATAAACTAAGTTGTGGGTTGAGTGTAAAATTTTCTTCTACATAAAAAAACACATTGTATTTGTTTTCATGAGAATAAAATATTTGATAATATGCATGAGATACTGCCGGTAATCGTTTTAATCGAATTATATCTTGTTCAATAATAATTGAATCTAATTTAACTCCAGCTTTAGTATCGCTTATTAAACGTATAAAAGATGTTTTGAGCCTCTTATTCCCTCTTACATATAATTCAGCAACTTCTAACTCTTGAGCATTACCACTGAAGCTTATAACTAATATTATAAATAAAAGTAGTTGTTTTAACATTAAAAGACTATCTGAGTAATATGATTTACTTCAAAAATACTCCTTTTTTAATCATATATATTATATAATCTGACTCAACAATGTTAAATTATGTATTTCTAATTAAAAAAACTGTCCTATTCCGAAAACAAATCCACTATCAGAATTATTTCCTGTTCCAAATCCATAATCTAATCTAATCACAGCATTAAATATACGTTTATGAATAAATCGTATTCCTAAACCTGGATTAAAGCGGATAGCATCACCTTCAACTAATTGATCAAAATCATTACCTGGAGTGCGCCAAGTACCCGCATCAATAAAGGTATTACTTTGTATAACAAACCAATCTTTTTCATACAAAGTATGTCTATATTCAGTATTTATAACTACTGAAGCTGTGCCCCTGTCTACTGTATTACCAACACCTCTTATGTTAATCTGGTTGTCTAATGCAAAAGGTGCAAAAGGTGAATTTTCATTAGATGTATAGGATAACCTTAATCTATTCGCTAAATTCCCTTTTTCCCCTACTCGTATAAAATATTCTAAATCATTAGTTCCAACAAAAGCATCTTCTAAAAAACCATCTCCACCAGAATTAAATATATATTGAAAATTCGCTTGGTTTCTAAATCCAGAAACGTATTGATAATCAATATCTAAATCATTATATTCATATTCACTCGTAATACTAAAGTTTGTTGCATCTAATTGATTTGGTAAACCAGGGTTAATTTGATTATCTTCTATCTCATATTCTTGATCACCTATTAAAAACCCTAATTCTGCTCTATTATGAAAATTAAATTCATAACTTAAAAATGTTTGAAAAGTTTTATTTTGAAACCTATAATCAGTTCCTTCTTCTTGGTTATCATTAATAAAAATTGGTTCGAAAGTAACATTATCTTGATAATTTATACCAAATCCAAATTTGTTATTAAATAGGAATGGAGCTTCCCAAAATATTCCATAAGAATCAAATACATCTCTTGAATAGAACCCTCCAATAATTTGATTACGTCCAAGAAGATTAAACTCAAAAGCCGAAACTCTAAAAGCTACATCTTCATCATTATTAGCTTGAGAAATGCGAAGCCCCGGTATAATTGTAAAATTTTCTACAATTGAATATTTTAAAGTATAATCTGTTTTAGATTTTTTTACAATCGTGGATGTTGCTTTAGCAATACCAGCCAATCTATTAAGTCTCTCTACATCTGTCGCAATTTTTAAAGAATCATATACGCTTCCTTCTTTTACTTTAATTAATCGTCTTAAAAAAGATTCTTTTGTACGCTTTAAACCTTCGATTTCTATTTTAGATATAGTTTTCTCTTGAGCATATCCAGAAGTTATAACTATCATTGCTAAAATTAAAACTCCAACTATCTTTTTCATTCTACTATAAAGTTTTGATTAAGTATCAATAAATTAACCCAGTTATCTTCACTAACATCCATTACTGTGAAGTTATAATCTCTGTTTATTTCTAATTCTGGAGGTATTCCTTGGGTAATATTTAAGACTACGTTAGACGTATCATAATATTGAAAATTACTATCAAATGTATATGTTCCAGATAACAAATTATTTTGATTATCTGAAATAACTTGAAAATAAATTGCATTATCTCCAACAGCATTGTCTAACCAGTTAAATTTTGGCATTTTAGTTATTTCTTGATTAATTATAGCACTTTGCTGATAAACAGTTGGTTTAGAAATTTGCTTTGTTCGAATTGGATTGGATATTTTAATTTCTCCGTTTAATTCATAAGTAATTATTATCCATTTCTCAATTTCAGAACTCCTTGTAAACATCCCTAAGGCACCATTAAAAAAAGGCTCGCTTTGTAAATTTATTTGTGTATAATTTGAAAAATCATCATTGTTAGCATCTATATTTTCTGTTTCATAAAATCTAACATTAGTCCCTTCTCTTTCAATATAATAGTATGCCAATATATCATTTGTTTCTTGAGCACTTGCTGCACAAGCAATGACTGCACTTGTTTCAATATTTCTATTCTCTACGTATGCTTCTAAACTACTTAAAATTGGTTCTTCAATTAGAGTAATATCATCATTAGAGTTTGAGCATGAAACAATGCTTAAAGAAATAAATATGTATTTTATAATTTTATTTATATTCATTAAATTTTGCTCTCAATAGTTCTTCTACTGGCTTATTTTGTGGCGTAAATCTCGAATTATCTACTCCTCCTGAAGTTTCGTAATTATGAAACCATTTCCAAATAAATCCTCCTGCAAACCAATCTTCGTTCCAAAAACTATCAAACACTGCCTGAGTTGCATTAACCTGAGCTTTTAAGTTTACTACATTCAACTCTCTATCTGATCTCCACGGCTCTCTAGCTGTATAGTTTACGCTCCTATAGCCATATTCTGTAAATAAAATTGGTTTTTTATATTGATCTGAAATTCCTTTTATAACTATTTTATGAGGTTTCCAACCTTCAATACAAGCTTCAACACTAGGTGTTTCTTGATCACTTACGGGGAAATATGCATCTAAACCTATAAAATCTAGTTTGCTCCAAAATGGGGTTCGTTTAAATTCATCCCAATTTGCTGCGTAAGTTAATTTTCCTTTATATACTTTCTTCACTTCGTCTATTAAATCAAACCAGAATTCTGGACGATTTGTTATGAACGCTTCTAATTCAGTTCCAATACAAAAAATTTCAGCATTAATATTTTGAGCTACTTTAGCATATTCTAATATAAATTTCAGATATGAGCTCTCGAAGCTTTTCCAATCTGCCTCATTTTCCATTTTAATAAAACCTGTGTATGCGCCACGAGCAATCCATACTTGGGGTTTCATCATTATTTTAATTCCTTTTTTTTGAAGCTGTTCTGCATATTGTTGTGCACCAGTTATTGTTTCTCCATAATATTGCCTATTGTTATAAGCTACTGAAGCAGAATTCAAATCTCGCATAAATGCAAAAGGCATAATTGCTGCATAATTAGCATTTAATTTAACTACAGGTTCTACGTGTTTATCAGAAATAGGAATTCGTGACGACACAAAACTCACTCCATTAACCTTAGAATTCTGCCCTAGTACAATTTGTACCAAGAGCAGAATATTTAACATTATAGCTTTCTTAAAAAAGTTATAATAGGTTCCATTATATTTTTTAATCTTTCTAGACAAATAAAAATTTATTTTAATGTAACATATCGAAGACCTATGTTGTATGATTCTCCAAGTCCAGTATCATTCCCTCTTGCAAAATAAGACCATAATGTTTCAATATTAAGTCTTTTTGTTAATTGATATTTCGCTCCAGCTCCTACAGCAGTTAAATCTTGCTCAAAATCATTCCCTAAATCTATAAGTTGAAAATGTTGTATAAATGTTTGTATTGTAAACTTTGATGAAGGGAAGAAGCTTAGAAAAACACCAGGTGTTAAACGCAAACTATCATTTGCAAAACTACCATCAGATCTTCCATCTGCTCCAAAAGTTAAACCATCTCCAAAGTTTAATTCTGTATTTAAGTCAAAAAACAATTGCCATTTATTTCCTCCTAAAGGAAGGTCATAAAAAAATCTGTTTTGAAATGTAAATCCATCTTGATCAAAGAAAACTCCGTTGTCAAACTCACTTTCAATAAGTGGGATTACAAAAGACGTTTGTATCGAGAATTTTGGCAAGTTTTTAAATGGTACAAATTTAATACTAGGTGCTATACTAGTGAGTCCACTTCTTGCAGTCCCTGATTCGCCATCAAATTGAAATACATCAAAAGCTCCTCTACCACCTATTGTATTAGAACGAAATTCTAATACTAATCCTAAATTAATTCTTCTACTATCTGAAACTCCTATAAATGCGTCTAAAGTAGATGTGAAAAAGTTTTCTCTTGGTACAGTAAATGTATCTGCTCCACCTCTTTGATTAGATCTAGTTTGTGTAAATAAGTTATTGAACCATTTAATATCCACCTGTCCTTTTTTTATTAACTGAGATGGTGTTAAATTTTGAATTACAGAACCTTCATCTTTTTCTTCTTCTTGAGCGAATCCAAAGAATACAATTCCAAACAAGGCAACAATTAATAGTGTACTTTTTTTCATTTTATTTTTTTTAGTTGTTATTTTTAATATCTATTGTTTATTTAAATTCCAATTATAAGTGAAGTAACTTAGTTTATAATTATTCGGAATTTTTTCTGTTCTATAAGTATTTATAAAGTCAATTTCATTTCCATTCTTTATAAAATCTTCTTTATACCATTCTAATATCTGAGATCCTTCTACTCGCTTTTTTTTGGCATTTACCTTCAAAAAATTTCCATTTAAAGCAATTTTAGTTTGCTCATCCATTTGTGCATCTAAAGTATTTGGCAAATAAGCTTTGCTAATTAATGGCGGGCACCCTATAGCCCCACAAACCAATACAAAATGAAAACGAGCATCTTTAAATTCCGCTCTTAAAATTTTGTTTTCTATATCGTTTAATGTTATAGATTTTCCTGCAATTCTGTAAGTTGTTTTGTCAAAAAATCCAGCATTATCTAAAGGAGATTTTGTAGGATAATTATCTACAATTCCTTTTATTACAGATAAATTGTAAGCATTAATCCAAAACGCTTGATAAGCATTTGCATCACTTTTTGCAACTGTGATTTTCTCTATAAGGTTTGTTAATTCATTTAAAGATGCTGGAGCAGATTTTATTTTTGAATAAGCAACCTTTCCATTATTAACATAACTATTAAAAAAAGTATCTGCTTTGGCAAAAAACGTATTAATATCTTGTGTGAATCCTGAATTAGATATTAAAATTACAGTTAGTATAAGTATATATTTTTTCATTTTATTTTTTTTCAAGTTCATTTTAATTGTAGCTTCTGTCGAACAAAAATGTTGTTTACTTACATTTTTTAGAAATCATTATCTATTTCTTAACCTTACACTTAAATCAATAATATTAACTTATTTATACTAAATCTAAATAATTGATAGCTAATTAAGTTTGTATATTTATGTCCGACTTAGTAACGAACAACAACTAATTTATGGAACACATTGTTATCATTGGAAATGGAATATCTGGCGTTACAGTAGCTAGGCATATTCGTAAACTTTCAGACAAAAAAATCACTATTGTTTCTGCAGAAACTGATTATTTCTTTTCTCGTACTGCACTTATGTATATTTATATGGGGCATATGAAATTTGAACATACACAACCTTATGAGAATTGGTTTTGGGAGAAGAACAGAATTGAATTAAAAAATGGGTATGTATCTAAGGTCAATACTTCTAACAAACAGTTAGAGTTTGATAACGGAGAAACTTTGTCTTATGATAAATTAGTTATTGCATCTGGTAGCAAGCCAAATAAATTTGGTTGGCCAGGACAAGATTTAAATGGTGCAATGGGAATGTATCATAAACAAGATTTAGAAAATCTCGAAAAACGTGCGCCTAATAATAAAGTTTGTAAACGCGCAGTAATTGTTGGTGGCGGCCTTATAGGTATTGAGTTAGCAGAAATGTTAAATAGTAGAAACATCCCTGTAACATTTTTAGTTCGTGAGAAAAGTTTTTGGAATGGTGTTTTACCAGACGGTGAAAGTCAAATGATAAACAGGCATATTAAAAATCATCATATCGATTTACGTTTAGGGTTTAATCTAAAAGAAATTTCCTCTGACGAAAACGGAAATGTAAAATCTATTACAATTGCCGAAACTAATGAAGTTATAGAGTGTAATGTTGTTGGACTAACTGCGGGTGTTTCTCCAAACATTAATTTTCTTAAAGATTCTGGTATAGAACTAGGAAGAGGTGTTAAAGTAAATCGTTTTTTAGAAACTAATATTAAAGATATTTATGCTATTGGTGATTGTGCAGAACAACACGAAGGTATAAATGGACGCCGCCCTATTGAAGCTGTCTGGTATACCGGACGCATGATGGGAGAAACTTTAGCGCAAACTATTTGTGGTAATCGTATACAATATAATCCTGGACATTGGTTTAACTCAGCTAAGTTTTTAGATATAGAATATCAAACTTACGGATGGGTATTTTCCAAGCCAAGAGAAAATGAAGCACATTTTCATTGGAAACACGAAGATGACACTAAATGTATTACCGTAAATTATAATACAGAAACTAATGCTTTTATTGGCATCAATACTTTTGGTATTAGAATGCGTCATGAAACTTTTGATCGTTGGTTAACTGAACAGAGAGATGTAGATTATGTTATTAATAATCTTGCCGAAGCTAATTTTGATCCGGAATTTTATAAGACTTTTGAGTCAGAAATTCAATCAGCATTTAAAAATCAATTACAAACAGCATAACAATATTAAAAATGAGTAATAAATTAAATCATAGTATGTCTTTGGCTAAACCTGATCCACAAGACATTTCAAACAAACAAAAAATAGCATTAGCTTTAGGAGTAATTGGTTTGTTTATCTTAGTATTAGCGTTAGCAAATATAAATTTGCCCAATAAAGCTATATTTTTAGTTGTTTCTTTAGGGCTTATTTCTTTAGGTACAGTTATTTATTCAAGAGATATGTATTTATCTAAATTAGAGGGCATTAAAAATGATGGCCTTTGGTTTAAATCTATTTCATCCCGTGGTGCATGGGGTTGGATAGCAGGTATTATACTTACTGCATTTTATATCGTTTTATATTTTAAAGCAGAATTATTAGGTAAAGGGCAAGGTATTGATGGAGCTAATACTGGATTAATATCATTATTTGATCCTCTAAGTCAACTACTGGCAGGTCGAGATGCCAGTGAATGGTTTGTTTACGGCGTACTATATACATTAGCTATTTTTGCTTTTGGCTATAAATTTATGTTAAAATATAAGCATAATCGTTATCAGCAGTTACGTACAGCATCGGTTATGTTTTTCCAATTAGGGTTTGCTTTTTTAATTCCTGAATTTCTACATCGTTTAAATTCTGATTTACCATATAACAATTTAGCAAATATGTGGCCTCTTAATTATTATAACTTTGATCAATACAGAATTGATGGTTTTATTAATAGTGGCTCGCTTGGAATGGCATTTTTAATTTTTGGAATATTATCAATTTTTGTAATCTCCCCATTTTTAACTTATAAATACGGAAAGCGTTGGTATTGCTCTTGGGTTTGTGGTTGTGGAGGACTGGCAGAAACTGCTGGAGATTCATTTAGACAGTTATCCTCTAAAAAGATGTCAATTTGGAAATTGGAGCGTTGGATGATACATGCTGTTCTCGTATTTTCTGTAATTATGACTATTGCTTTAGTGTATACCTATTTAGGATATGACCCAAATAAATATTGGCTAACAAAAGGCACTTTCCTTTTATTATCTGGAGGATTCTTAACTTTAATTTTTGCAGCAGTTATGATTTTTAAACGCAAAGAGTTAGGTAAAGATACTAAATACGGTGCAATAGGCTACTTTGTTGTTTTAGGGTTACTAGTAGCGCTTCACCTTACAGGGACAATTAATGAAGTGTTTTTTATAAATAATGGAACACTTAGATCTACATATGGTATTTATATAGGATCTATATTTTCAGGAGTCATTGGTACTGGATTTTATCCAATATTAGGAAATAGAACTTGGTGTAGAATGGGATGTCCTATGGCTGCAATTTTAGGGTTTCAACAACGTTTATTCTCTAAATTCAGAATTACAACAAACGGTGGGCAATGTATTTCTTGTGGTAATTGCTCTAATACTTGTGAAATGGGTATTGATGTAAGAGCTTATGCTCAAAAAGGAGAAAATATTGTACGTTCAAGTTGTGTGGGTTGTGGTATATGTGCTGCTGTTTGCCCAAGAGGGGTTTTAAAATTAGAAAATGATTCTATGGAAGGACGTATTAACCCAACAGATGTATTGTTAGGAAACGATGTAGATTTAATGGAGTTAGTAAATTCCAAAATCAAGTAAATTATAATTAGATAGGTATTTGCATTCTTAACGACCAAACTTTAAGAAATTTTAGTTTAATCTATTCAGAATATGATTTTTAAGATGGTGAATACCTATTTTAACATATACACATCCTCATTTAAACTAAAAGGGAAAACCTCTATTTTAAATACAATTTCCTTATTTGTATTCCTTTCTATTTCAGCACAAAAGGTCTATCAAAAAACATATTATGATAATGGTAATTTAAAGGCTGAAGGTTGGTTAATTGGACAAATCGAAACAGATTACTGGAAATTTTATTATGAAAACGGACAATTAGAAAAAGAAGGCACTTATTTAACCGGTAAACAAAATAATTTCTGGAAATCTTACCATAACAATGGAAAACTTAAATCTGAAGGCTATTATAGATTGAATCAAAAAACAAAACATTGGAAGTTTTATTATGAAAATGGTTCACTTCAAAAATATGGTGATTATAAGGTTGATAAAGAAGAAGGATATTGGAAGTTTTTATATGATAACAAATCTTTAGAAAAAGAAGGTTTTTTCTTATCGGGAGAAAAAGTAAAATATTGGAAATTCTATTATAAAAATGGAACTTTGCATAAACATGGTATATATGCTATGAATAAAGAAACTAATTTCTGGGAATTCTATCGTATGGATGGCAAGAAAGAGAGTGAAGGACATTACAAATCAGGTAAAAAAAGTAGTTGGTGGGTATTTTATGACAAAATGAATTTAATTAACCATAAATGTCAATTACACGGTGAGAAAAAAGATGGTTATTGTTTACGCTACGAAAATGAAAAATTAGTTAAAGCCGAAAAATATAAAGACGGAAAAAAAATTAAAGAATGGACAGATTATAAGTCCTTTAGAAAAGATAACAAACTCTCCGACCTTAAATGACACTTATAAAAGTTATCATTCCTGCATTTAACGAAGCAGATTCCATAGTAAATGTAATTAATGATATTCCTGATACTGTTGACGAAATAGTTGTTGTTAATAACAATTCAACAGACAACACAGAGGGTGAAGCTATTAAAGCTGGCGCTACCGTTATAAAAGAGCCTAATCGAGGTTACGGATATGCTTGCTTAAAAGGATTAGAATACATAGCAAATTCTGATAAAACACCTGATATTATTGTTTTTTTAGATGGCGATTACAGTGATTACCCTGAACAACTGATCGAAATAGTAAACCCTATTATAACAAATGATATCGATTTTGTAATTGGAGCACGAGTAAAACGACTACGAGAATCAGGATCTATGACTCCTCAACAAGTTTTTGGAAACTGGTTAGCTACATTTTTAATGAAAATCATGTTTCGAGCCAAGTTTACAGATTTAGGGCCATTTCGAGCTATAAAATACGATAAGCTCTTAGCGTTAGATATGCAAGATGAGACCTACGGTTGGACAGTAGAAATGCAATTAAAAGCATTAAAACAAAAATTATCGTACATAGAAATTCCTGTAAAATATAAACGAAGAATAGGGGTCTCAAAAGTTTCAGGAACTGTAAAAGGTACTATCTTTGCAGGGTTCAAAATTTTAAGTTGGATTTTTAAATATAGTTTTAAGTAATGATATTAGAAACCATAATTATATTAATTTACTCAACAGCACTCATACTTATTTTTATGTATGCGCTAGCTCAGTTAAATCTATTATTTAATTATATCACTGCACAAAAAAAAGACACAAAATGTGAGCAGTTTAACTTAAAAAATAAAAACGAAATTCCTTACGTAACTATACAACTTCCTGTATATAATGAATTATACGTAATGGATCGATTACTCGATAACATTGCTAAAATAAAATATCCAAAGGATAAGTTAGAGATACAGGTTTTAGATGACTCTACAGATGAGTCTATACAAACTACGGCTAAACGTATTAAAGAATTACAAATAACTGGTTTAGATATTCAACACATTCGTCGTGAAAATCGAGTTGGATTTAAAGCTGGTGCACTTAAAGAAGGTCTTACTACAGCAAAAGGTGAGTTTATTGCTATTTTTGATGCAGATTTTCTTCCAAAAGAAGATTGGTTAGAATGTACAATTCCTTATTTTAAAGATTCAGAAATAGGTGTTGTACAAACACGATGGGGTCATATAAATCGTAATTACTCTACATTAACAAAAGTACAAGCCTTTGCACTAGATGCCCATTTTACCTTAGAGCAAGTAGGCCGAAATAGTAAAGGGCATTTTATTAATTTTAATGGTACAGCTGGGGTATGGCGCAAAGAATGTATTATTGATGCCGGTAATTGGGAAGGAGATACACTTACAGAAGATCTAGATCTTAGTTATAGAGCACAACTTAAAAACTGGAAATTTAAATATTTAGAGAATGTTGAAACCCCTGCCGAACTTCCTGTAGTTATTAGTGCTGCACGTTCTCAGCAATTTAGATGGAATAAAGGTGGTGCAGAAAATTTCAGAAAAATGCTTTGGAAAGTTTTACAGAGTAAAAATATTTCATTTAAAAGTAAAGTGCATGGTATTTTACATTTACTTAATAGCACTATGTTTTTAAGTATTTTAATTGTAGCTATCTTAAGCATTCCGATGTTGTATATAAAAAATGAATATGCACATTTAAAAACATACTTTATAGTAATGAGTTTCTTTGTTATAAGTACTCTTATTTTCTTTATATGCTATTGGTTTATGTATAAAAGTATTTATGGTAGTGGTATTAAAAATTTCGCTAAATATGTAGGTACTTTTTTCACATTTTTCTCGATAGCAATGGGGTTTTCGCTTCATAATTCTATAGCTGTTTTAGAAGGACATATTGGTAAGCGAAGTGAGTTTGTACGCACTCCTAAATTTAACATCAATACTTTAAAAGATAGTTGGAAAGGAAATAAATATTTAAAAAAGAAACTTTCTTTTAATGTAATTATCGAAGGCGCCTTAATGCTTTATTTTGGATTTGGACTATATAGTGCTTTTGTTGTAGGAGATCAAGGTGGTGATTTTGGATTATTCCCATTTCATTTAATGTTATTCTTCGGATTTGGGTTTGTGTTTTTCAAATCATTAACATCAAAAGTATAATATGCTTTTTGGGAAGTATAGTTTAATTTTCACAAAGCTACATTTCGTTTCTCGTTTAAATCTTTTTGACTTACAAAAAAGATAATTATTTTACTGATACAGCTATGCTTAATAAAGCTTATTTACAACAACATAAGATTCCTTTATTATTTACTATAATTTGTATTTTATTTTATCTAGCATTTGCTTATGATTTGCTAAGAACAGATTATGTAAAATTAATTACGCTTTATTCAGCACTTTTCTTTCTCTTTTACAAACTAGTACAATTTAAACTCGATATTAAATTTTTAATTGGAATTGCTTTCTTATTCCGTTTACTATTTTTAATAGCTATTCCAAACTTATCACAAGATTTCTATCGTTTTATATGGGATGGTCGAATGATACTAGAAGGGTTAAATCCTTATTTACATACTGTCACTTCTTTTATTAGTTCTGGAGAACTTCCTGTTAATCAAGCGCAAGAATTATACAATGGCATGGGAGCTTTAAATGCAGGGCATTATACTAATTACCCTCCAATTAATCAGTTATGTTTTGCAATTGCTGCTTTATTTGCAAGCAAAAGTATTGTTGGTTCTGCTATGGTAATGCGTTTGCTTATTATCGCTGCTGACTTTGGAACACTTTATTTTGGAAAAAAGCTTTTAAAAAAACTAAATATTCCAGTTCATAATATATTTTGGTATATCTTAAATCCGTTTATCATTATTGAGCTTACAGGCAATCTTCACTTTGAAGGAGTAATGATTTTCTTTATTATTTGGAGTTTATATCTCCTTAATTCTGGCAAATGGAAACTTGCCGCAATAGTTTTAGCATTATCCATATCTGTAAAACTTATTCCTCTTATTTTTTTACCGTTATTTTTTCAATGGTTTGTTAAACGTAAAAATATTGTAGTGAATGAAGCAAAGCAATATGTTGAAAAGAGTAGTAGGATTAACACCTCATTAAAAACAACTTCTCGCAATGACATATTTAAAGGAATAACAAAGCTCATTGGTTTTTACACAATAATATTTGGTACTATAGCATTACTTTTTGCACCATTTTTTTCAATACAGTTTATAAACAATTATGCACAAACTGTAGGTCTTTGGTTTCAAAATTTTGAATTTAATGCGAGTATATATTATATAGCTAGAGAAATAGGTTATTTATTTAGGGGGTACAATGAAATAGCTATTATTGGTAAAATATTTCCGATAATAGTATTCTTATATGTATTGTATTTAACTTTCTTTAAAAAGAATACTACAATTACACAACTTATTGCCACAATGCTATTTGCGTTAACCATTTATTTTTTTAATTCAACAACTGTACATCCCTGGTATGTTGCAACACTTTTAATACTATCCGTTTTCACAAATTATAAATTCCCTTTAGTATGGAGTTTTATCATCATTATAAGTTATTTAGCCTATGCAAATGCTGATAATACAGAGAACTTATGGATTATAGCTTTAGAGTATCTTGTTGTATATAGTGTGTTTATTTGGGAAGTTTTTTTCAAGAAACTCCAATTAAGGAATACTTAACACAGCTTCATTTTAATTTTCTTAATTTTAGATTTACTTTTTAAACTTATAAAACATTAAAAATATGAATCTTAATGAAGTATTACTTCCAGAATTTGAACAAGAGATGAATACAACTAAGAATGTTCTTAACGAGCTATCTGACGATTTTTTCTCTTTTCAACCACACGAAAAATCTATGAACACTCAAGAGCTTGCAAATCATATTGCAGAGATTCCAACATGGGTTAATGGTACTCTAGAACAAGAAGAAATGGATTTTGCAACTGCTAATTACACTCCTGCTAACTTTGGATCTAAACAAGAAGTGATCGATTTTTTCGAAAAAAATGTTGAAGCTGCAAAGCAATCTCTACAAAATACGACTAACGAAAAAATGCTGGCAAACTGGTCTCTCAGAAATGGTGATCAAATTTATTTTACAATGCCACGAGCTGCTGTTTTAAGAACTATGGTAATGAGTCATATTGTACATCATAGAGCGCAACTTGGTGTTTATTTACGAATGAATGATGCCAAGGTTCCTGCAAGTTATGGCCGTTCTGCCGATGATATGGGAATGATGTAATAAAAGTGGAAAGTATTCTATATAAAAAATGCCTTATTTAAATCTAAAATAAGGCATTCTTATAAGCAGTTATAACATCTTTAAATTACTTATTTCTAACTCAGTTAAGTGTTTCCAATGTCCTCTCGGAATATCTTTTTTGGTTAAATGACCAATCATTACACAATCTAACTTAATGATATCGTATTTAAAGTGTTCAAAAATAGAACGAATAATAGTATTTCCAGTGTTCTTTATTTTTAATCCTATTTCTTTTTTAGGAGAACCTTCTATATAACTTATTTCTTCAACGGCAATTAGTTTACCATCAATTTTAAATCCCTCCTTTATGGCTTTTAGGTCTTCATATTTTAAATTCTTGTCTAATTCTACATGAAATAAGCGAGCTACTCCATTTTTAGAATTCGTGAATTTTTCAACAATAACCTCATCATTTGTAAAAAGTAAAAGTCCTGTTGAGTTTCTACCCAACCTACCAATGGGTTTTATTCTAGATGATGTTGCATTAGCAACCAGATCCATTACTGTTTTTCCTTTACTTTCACTAGTAGTTGTTGCAAACCCTTTAGGTTTATTAAGTAACACATAAGCTTTTTTTTCTGGAGAGATTCTAGAACCATCAAATCTAACCTCATCACCTATCTTTACTTTATAGCCCATTTCAGTTACTACTTTACCATTAATAGTAACGCTTCCTATAGAGATATGCATATCTGCATCGCGACGTGAACAAATACCTGAATTCGCAATATATTTATTTAACCTAATCTCATTAGGGTTTGACGTAGGTTTAGAGGTCGTTTTTTTCTTTACAGGTTCCTGTCTTCTTTTCGTATAACTTTTAGCTGGATTAGATTTACCAATACGCGCTGAAGCTTTTTCTTTTCCCTTGTTTCCCCGTTGCTTACTCATTACTTAATTTTTTGCAAAGGTAAAACAATCCTTTACATTAGCTATTATATTCTACAGTAGATTGTCGGTCTCTATTTACGGTAAGTTTTGTAACGTCTGGTCTTGAGTAATGACCTACAGCATCAAAATTTTGACGTTCTTCATACACACGATTAAAATCTATTTCTTGAATAATTAAACCATCTTTATGTAATACAGGCTCAATAATCCATTCACCATCTGGTCCTGCAATACAACTACCTCCATTTGCTAAAACATCTGGTGCTTTTTCTAAAATCTTATCTAAATGAGGTGTATCTTGAGGGAAATCTTCTTTTTTCATTAAACTCGATACTGAAACTACAAAAGAACGAGATTCTCTTGCAATAAAACGTGTAATATCTTTTGTATTGTGATCACTTCCAGGCCATACTGCTATATGTAAATTTTCGCCTAAACCATACAAGGCTGTTCTAGGTAGTGGCATCCAATTCTCCCAACAGTTTAATCCACCAACTGTGAACTCTTTAAGCGAATGTACTTGTAACCCATTACCATCACCAGGTGCCCAAGTTAAACGTTCGTCATATGTTGGTTGTAGTTTACGATGTACAGATTTAATTTCACCTTCTTGATTAATATATACTAAAGATGCATATAAACTATGCCCTCCTCTATTTTTAGCACGTTCTATAATTCCTAAATAAATAGCAATATTATTAGCTTTGGCCAATTTACATATAGTATCTAATTCTCCCGCTTCAATTTGAATTGAGTTTCTTGTATAATGTGCATGTAATTCTTTAACAACATCTTTATTCCATTCTGCACCTCCAGTTAAAGCTAACCAAAAAGGATATCCTGGAAGTAATCCTTCTCCAAAAACAATAAGTTCGCAATTTTCTTTAGCAGCATCTAAAATTGAACTTTCAATTTTTTTAAGTGTTTCGCCTTTATTTAACCACACTGGTGCTATTTGAGCCATTGCAATTTTTAAAATATTTTCCATTTTATAAAATTCGTTTTAAAACTATATCTATATCTATTAACAATATACTAAACACTCCCAAAACAATAATAAACTTAAGTATATTATGAAGTATAAGGTAATGTGTTTTTGTTTTTGATTTCCACAACAATATTAAAAATATTATTAGTAATAATACACTTAAATAAAAGAAATAATACATCTCTCCTATCTCAAACTTTGTCACTAATAAAAATATTGGTACTAATGTAAACAGCACTAATATTGTAAGCATTATTTTTGAAATTTCTTCGCCATAAACAATAGGAATAGTTTTATACCCCAGAGCTAAATCGCCTTTTATATTTTCTAGATCTTTAGTAAGTTCTCGCATTGCAATAATTAAAAATAAAAATGTAGCATGAACGAAAATAACTTTGTCGAAATTCTTGTAATACACAAAGACTGCAAAAAATGGAGTTATAACAAGTATTGCTGATGTTAAATTCCCAATAACAGGTAGTTTTTTTAGTTTATGTGAGTAAAACCAAATTCCAAAAATATAAATTGAGAAAAAAATCACAGTCTTAAATGATACATAACTTGCCATAATAACTGCAAGAAAGTTTAATACAAAATAAAATGAGAGCTTTGTGTTTTGACTTACTAATCGATCTAACATTGACTTTTGTGGCCTGTTAATTAAATCTTTTTCGTAATCATAAAAGTTATTAATAATGTATCCTCCTGCAATAGTTGCTGCAGATGCTAAGACTAGCATTAATAAATTCAAATCTAATACAACTTCTCGTATCAGCTTATCATGAGCCAAAATGTAGATTGAAGTTAGGTATTGTGCTATTATAACAATTAATATATTATAACCACGTACTACAGAAAACATACTAAAAAACTTTAGTAAAATGTGTTTCTGTTTTCTTGTAAGCATTATATTAATTTTGAATAAATTCTGAAATAAATTCAGAATAGCAAGAGATTAGAAGTTATAAACGACTTCTAATTTATAATCTGAAAGTGATGCTTTTGCACGATCAATATCTTCAGTAAATCCTAAAATATAACCACCACCACCTGAGCCGCACAATTTCAAATAGTACTCATTAGTTTCAATTCCTTTTTTCCAAAGCGTATGAAATTGTTTTGGAATCATTGGTTTAAAATGATTTAAGACCACTTTAGATAATTGTTTTGTATTATTAAATAATGATTTAATATCGCCTTTTAAGAAATCTTCAACACAAGCATCTGTATGTTTTATAAATTGATCTTTAAGCATTTTACGAAATCCTTCTTGCTTCATGTTATCCATAAAAATACGAACCATTGGTGCTGTTTCACCTGTGATACCACTATCTAATAAAAACACAGCGCCTTTACCTTCACAATTCTGACAAGGAATTCCTGTAGCTTCTATATTATCTTGAGAATTAATTAAAATAGGAATACTTAAATAACTATTTAATGGGTCTAACCCTGATGACTTACCATGAAAAAACGCTTCCATTTTCGAAAAAATAGTTTTAAGTTTTAATAATTTTTCTCTGGTTAAATTTTCTAAAACTGTAATCTTTTCTTTTGCATATTTATCATAAATAGCTGCAACTAAAGCACCGCTACTTCCTACCCCATATCCTTGCGGAATGGAAGAATCAAAATACATTCCTGCATCAATATCGTTATGTAATTTTTCTGAATCAAAAATTACCAATCCATCATCAATTGTATCTAAATAGAGTGCAAACTTTTTTAAATTCAAATTAGAAGCGATAGCCTCATCTGAAGTATTATTATCTACTTTTAATGCACCATTATAAAAATTATAAGGAATAGACAATCCTTTAGAATCTTTAATAATACCATATTCTCCGAAAAGTAAAATTTTTGAATAAAAAAGAGGTCCTTTCATATAGCTTATAAATTGACAATTATCAGTTTATACAATACTAACTAATAATTATAAGATTTGTTATAGTTTTAAAACTTTTTTTCAACAAAGTACTTTTAATTAATTGCTTTTGCTCCAAAACCTATGGTATCACAAATATAATGACCGTTTTGACAATACACAACTAACTCGTTATTAATAAATTCCAAAACTTCATTAGTATCATTTTCAGGATAAAGCACATGTACATTTGCGCCTGCATCTAAAGTAAAGCCCACTTGACATCCAGACGCTTCTCTAAATTTCCATATTTTATTAATTATGTTTAATGTATGAGGCTTCATTAAGATAAAATAAGGCATGCTCGTCATCATCATTGCATGAAGTGTCAAAGCTTCACTCTCTACCAAAGTTATAAATTCTTTTAGATTTCCAGATTTTAAAATCGTTTTTAATTGGTTTAAATTATGATGTGCTTGCTTAAAGCGCTCTTCTGCAAATGGGTGATTGTGCATTAAATTATGTCCAACAGTACTACTTACTTGTTTCTCTCCTTTATCTACCAATAAAATTGTGTCTTGATAGTTTTTAAAATTATCATGTACTTCAAAAGGATATTTTACACCAAATAAATCTGAACTCCCCTCGATACCTTCATGCTCTCCCCATACAATTAAATCGCCTTCAATGCTTCTGCAAGCACTACCAGACCCCAAACGAGCCAAAAAAGATGCTTTTTGATTAAAAAATACATTCCCCATTTCTGGATGTAATTGTTTTTCAATATTCATTAAACATAACGCTAAAGCACTCATTCCACTAGCAGAAGAAGCTATCCCAGAACTATGTGGAAATGTATTAGAAGTTTCAATCTTAAAATGATAATTTTTTAAAAATGGAACATAAATTTCAATGCGTTTAAAAAAAGTTTCTATTTTGGGTTTAAACGCTTCTTTTTCTTCACCATCTAAAAAGATTTGAAAAGAAAAATTATCTGTATTTTCTTTCGGCGAAAAATGTAATGTTGTTATCGTTTTACAATTATTTAATGTAAAACTAATCGATGGGTTTTTTGGGAGTTGACCTTCTTTTTTTCCCCAATACTTTATAAGTGCAATATTACTTGGTGCTTCCCAAGTTACCGAACCGTTTTCAAATGGATTTATATACGCTTTAGGAATAAATTGTTGTTCTGTCATTCTTAATTTTCTGCACACAAAGATACTAACTTTAGTATTGTTTTATAATCTATGTACTTACAAATACTTTTTAATTTTCATTAAAAAAGATCAGCTTTTTATTTAGAAATTTCTTTAGCAGCAATATAAGCTCCAGTCCAAGCATTTTGAAAATTAAATCCTCCAGTAACTGCATCGATATTTAAAACCTCACCTGCAAAAAATAAGTTTTTATGTAATTTACTTTCGAAAGTTTTAAAATTTATTTCTTTTAAATCTACCCCACCTGCTGTTACAAATTCTTCTTTAAAAGTACTTTTTCCATTAACATTAAAAACTGCTTTTGTAATTTGATTTGATAATTGCTCTAATTGACTTTTATTTACATCTGCCCATTTTGTATTTTCAAATATACTTGCTGCTATTACTAGTTTATACCATAATCGTTTTGGTAGATCAAACACTACAGAATTAACAACTTTCTTTTTAGAGAATTTTTGTTTTATCTCTTTTAAACCATTTAATGTATCATCATATGATTGTGAAATAAAATTCACTTCAATTTTAAATTTATAATCTCGCTTTGCCAATTCTAAAGCACCAAAAGCAGAAAGTTTTAAAATTGCTGGCGCACTCATTCCCCAATGTGTAATTAATAACGGTCCTGAAGATTCTAAAGAAGTGTCTAAAATTTTCACTTCTGTATTTTGCGCAACTATGCCTGGAATATCTTTAATACGTTCATCTTTTATATTAAATGTAAAGAGTGAAGGTATAGGCCTAACAATTTGATGATCTAATTGCTTTAATAGATTCCATATTTTGGTGGAGTTTCCTGTGGCTATTAATAATTTTGAAGCGGTTAAAGTGTTTTGGCTAGTTTTTAATTCCCAGTAAGTTTCTTTCTTATTGATTTGTTTTACAGAATGATTTTTAAATACTTCAATTTTATGCTTATCAATCTGATTTAAAAAACAATCAACAATAGTTTGCGATGAATTAGACATAGGGAACATACGTCCATCATCTTCTATTTTTAGTTCTACACCTCTTTTTTCAAACCATTCTATCGTATCACCAGTCATAAATTGATGAAATGGACCTAGCATTTCTTTTTCGCCTCTAGGATAATTAGTCACTAGTTCTGAAGGCGTAAATTCTGCGTGAGTTACATTACATCTTCCACCGCCAGATATTTTCACTTTATTTAAAACTGTCTTACCTCGTTCTAAAATTACTATTCTTAATTCAGGATTTTGTTCGGCAATATTAATTGCTGCAAAAAAACCTGCTGCCCCGCCTCCAACTATTATTACATCGTAATGACTCATATCTGTATAAAACTGTGTAAATTTAGCATTATTTAAATTCTTTTTTAACGTGAATAAATTTCTATCAGTTTTATTATTGATCTTAGTAAGTTGCTCAACAGGTAACTTAACTGTTATTGCAGATTTACCAAAAACCTTAAAAGAAGTTTCTGGCACAGAAACTCTTATCGATTCAGATTTGATATGGGTGCATAACGATTCTGGTAATAGCCCTAAAATTTATGGTTTAAATCAAAAAGGTACAATTATAAAGGAATTAAATATTGACTCAAAAAATAAAGATTGGGAGGATCTAACTTCTGATAAAAATGGGAATTTATATATAGGTGATTTTGGAAATAACGAAAATAAACGAAAAAAACTCTCTATTTTAAAAATCAAAAAAGAAGATCTACAAAGTGATTCTCTCGTTCCTATCGAACGTATTTCATTTTATTACCCAAATCAGAAGCAGTTTCCACCAAAGAAAAAACAACAGTATTTTGATAGCGAAGCTTTTTTTCATTTTAATGACAGTTTATATATTTTTACTAAGAGTCGTGTAAAAGGGGATTATGGAGCTACTTCAATATATAAAATTCCTGCAATACCAGGAAATCATGCAGCTATACTTATAGACAGATTTAAAACTTGTGATGATTCTAGGTGTTGGATTACTTCAGCGGACATAAGCAATGATGGTAAAAAAGTTGTGCTTTTAACACCTAATGTTGTTTGGTTATTTACTGATTTTAAGGCAGATCATTTTTTTAAAGGAAATGTAACTCCGTTTCCTTTAGATATATCTTCACAAAAAGAAGGCATTTGTTTTAAAAACAATACTACACTTTATATCTCTGATGAAAGATCACACAATAGAGGTGGAAATTTATATGAATTCAAATTAGAAACAGAAGATTAATACTACAAACTATCTATCTTATTAGTTAAAATAAAAAAACAATGATTAAAAAAAATATCAAACTCGGATTTTGCTTGGTGTTATGTTTTATTTCTATGAGTTTATTTGCTCAAACAAGCAATAAAGATTCTCAGGAACAAAATAACAGTCACGAAAAATTAATAATAAACGATGGGCCATATGTTTTTATTGAAGAAAATAAACTTATTGAAAAAACAATAGTTGATGGAGAGGTTTTTGTTAAGAATTTACCGTTGGATGCTTATGATTTAATCTATAACCCAGAAGGTTCTACATATAAAAATGTAAATAAAATTGCAGCTTTAAGTGATATTCATGGTCAGTTTGATTTAGCTGTTGAAATATTAAAAAATAATAAAATAATAGATGATGAATTAAAATGGATTTATGGAGATGGACATTTAGTTATTGTTGGAGATGTTTTTGATCGTGGTCATAAAGTAACAGAAGTTCTTTGGTTATTATACAACCTTGAAAATCAAGCAGAATCAAGAGGTGGGAAAGTTCATTATTTATTGGGAAATCATGAGTATATGATATTGCACAATGATTTAAGGTATATCAATAAAAAATATGAAGCTGTATCAAAGTTATTAGAAACGAATTATAGAGAACTTTTTAGCGATAAAACCATTCTTGGAAAATGGCTCCGTTCTAAAGCTACGATGGTAAAAATAAATAATGATATTTATGTACATGGAGGGGTTTCTGAAGATTTTATATCGGTAGGGTTTGAAATTGAAACTATAAATAAAAAAATGAGAGAAGCGATTGATCTAAATAAAGAACAAATGAAAACTACTTCTTTTTATAATGATTTTTTTGGAGCCAAAGGACCCATTTGGTATCGTGGTTATTTTTACGATAATATGAAAGATCAAGAAATTATAGATATTCTAAAAAAAACTAATTCTAAGCATATTATAGTTGGGCATTGTTCAAATAAAAAAGTAGTTCAACTTTATGACAACAAAATTTTTGGGGTCGACTCTAGCATAAAAAATGGAAAATATGGAGAAATATTATTAATTGAAAAAGAATTCTATAATCGTGGGACTATGAAGGGTGAAAAATTATCTTTTGATTAAAAAAAACGATTTAGGCTGATAAGAGCTTAAATCGCTTTTTTATATTATTTTTTTAAGTTTTAAAATCCAAATCCTAGTGCAAATGCTAATCTTAGGTCATCATCACTATTAAAGACAGAAAGATTCCCTGTAATTTTATTTGCTGCATTAAGAAAAATTCCGCCTCCAACAGACGTGTTCCATGAATCAGAATTAAAAACTGGATTACCTACTAAATCATCATCTATCCATACACGTCCATAATCAAAGCCTCCATAAATACCTATATTTAAAGGTAATAATCCAGTTTTAACCCTTCGAAGGTTTAAACGTAAATCTGTACTTTGATAAAATGCATTTTTCCCTGTAAAACGTTCATTTCTATAACCTCTTAATCCATTATTTGCTCCAATTGAAGCTGCTTGATAAAACTCGAAATCATCACCAAAATTTATATGTCCTTTTGCTTTAGTAGCTAATACTAATTGACCACTTGGTATTAACTTGTAATCAATTCCTAAAGAAGGAATGAAATAACCAAAGCTGTTTGATTCATCAATATTGGTTTTATATCCAGCTTGCAAACTAAATTCCATTCCTAGTGTAGGAAACGCTTGGTTATCTTTATTTTCGAAAGAATATCCTGCATTTACACCCACAAAATCTTGCCCTTCAAAAATTCTTGATGGTAATAAGTTTGGAATATTAACAAATCGACCTTGAGTATTTTCAACTTCAATAGACTCATAACTAGCTCCAATTTTAAAAGTAGCTCCCAATCTTCCTCTCCAAATTAATGAAGGCGAAATATTAACATTTCTAATTCTAACACGATTAAAATCAAGGTCTACAATGTCATTTGGCTCAAAATTAGGAGTGCTATTACCAAATCCAAAAAAGTTTCTGCTAAAATTAGGGCTTGTAAAAGCTGCTTTAACACCAACACTCCAATTCCCTATAATTCTGGCAAACTCACTATCAAGTGCTAAATCAAAACCACTAGTGGCAAAATAATATGACCCTGATAAAGTATGTTTTGAAATAAGTTGAAACTGTATAGGTATTTACAAATCCTACTCTAAAGCCATCATCTGGATTAGCTCCAATTGTTGGAATAAATTGATTTGAATTATTTTTAAACTTTGTATAGTCATAAGTATTAACTTCATAATCGTCAGTCAATTTTTTTATTCCCTTATTCGTTATAAATTCACTCTCTTTAGATTTATAGTCATAAAGTTTTACTCTTTTCCCATTTAGAATATTGTAAGTGTCTTTGTTTTGTCCACCAATTAATCGTAATGGAATAAGCTTATCACCTTCACCCTTCACTTCAAAAACATCTTTATCATCCAAAGCATAAATCCATATTTCCTTAGTGTCAGCTCTATTATAAACTCTCTGATAGAACATCCCTCCTTTTTTTCCTTTTTTAATACGATAAGCAGAAACTTTAGTATTACCATTTGGTAAACGTTCTATTTCAAACATATCGTCTTTATTTGTTCCTTTTATAATTGCATATTTATTGATGTGCTTATAATAGGAATCAGAAATTTTTTGAAGATTTGTACGTCTTCCTTTTAGTTTCTTTTTAATTTCTTCTACTGTCGCATCATTAACTTCCTCTGGAAAATTAGTAAACGCCTCATTAATAACTTCATCAGTTATATTTTCTGTAATACGTTTAACCTGATCGTTCCATAATTCTTGATCAGCCTCATTTATTAATGTTATATCTAAAGGATAAGGTTCTAAATTAAACCATTTAACACTTTTGATATCTTCATCATAAGATCTCAATAACCTTATATCTGGAATGATTTCAGTCGCGAAACTTAATAATGCGCCATCAGACATAATTGAAAACGCTTGATCTCTATCTCGAGGAACTGGTCTATAAATAGTTTTCTCATTCTCTTTAAATACTGCCCATCGCCATTGATCCTGATGCCTGTCCCAATCTCCTATAAGCATATCAAATAAACGTGCACGTATATATGCTGCTTCATCAAGTATATGATCTTCGTTTTTTTGCAACTTTTTTAGCATATCATTAGTACTCATAAGCTCATTAGAAAACCCAAAACTAACTTTGTCTCCATGACCATCGGCAGCACGTTCTTCAATCATATATAATTCATCTCCAAAATCATCATTAAATTGTCCTAAGGAATTTTGTTTTGGCACATAATATAATACAGGATTTGTATGATATACTCCCGCTGCATCTGCTAATGTTCCTACTGCTAAAGGAGCATATGGATGTGATCCTGTAAATACATCTAACAACAATTCTTCTGTATATGTATCATTAAACTGTCCTTCAATATATTGATCTTTAAAAGCTACAGCTTGAAGGTATTGCACTGCATTTTTACGCAATGCTCTCATTACATATTCTCTTCCTTGTGAATCTTCTAAACGTAACGACTTGGATTGATGTCCTCCTCCTTTTCGTGTAGGTATTAATCCTCCAAACAATGTATCTAAACTTACTATTGGTACATTTACATTTGTGCTATAATATTTACGATAGCGTTCACCCCAAAGTTTTTTGTATAATCCTCTTTTATTAGTTTCATCTGTACTATAGACTGAAGCTGTTTTAGTTGATGGAAATGTAGCATTGTATTCTGGAAATTCTTTTTTCTCATCTGGAGATAATACTTCGGTTTGAAAAGTAATTTTATTTTTTTCAACATTATAAAATCTCACATATGATGATCCATCAGAAAACACATCTAATCTAGCATATCCTTGATTCCCTGATGAGAATAAGCCTCCTGATACATTTCTTGTAGGATTCGTTTTTGATCCAGATCCACTTATAATTTGAGGCAAATTATCTTGTATTATATACTGTTGGCTATGTTCATGGCCAGATACAAAAATTACCTTGTCATTTTCTTGAGATAATGTTACTATTCGTTTTTTGAATTCATTATATATTTTATTTTGCAAATCTGCAGGAGAAACACCACTCGTTTTTCTAAGCACATTTTTAAGTGTTCCTAAAACTGGTAAAGGTGTCATATGCTGTCCAAAAGAATACTGCCCGCCATGTGGTCCGTTAGAGAACATTGGGTGATGCATTGCAATTAAAGTTGTTTTACCTCTAGCTTTTTTTATTAACCCTTCTAATTCATCAAAAAACCTACTTCTAGTTTTTATTTCACAATCATCATTTATAGTTGGGTGTTTGTTCCAATCGGTTAAGTACCACTCAGAATCTATTACTATCATTACAATATCATCACTAATATCTACCTTTTCGATCGGGCAACCATTTTCGGGCAAAAATGTATTTTTTCCTAGCTTATCTTCAATATATTTTTCTTGTCTTTTTAATCCTTTTATACCATTAGAATACCAGTCATGATTTCCAGGAATAAATATTGTTTGCCCTTTAAAATCTTTAACAACTGATGTTTGTACATTAAGCTGGTGTTCTGCGAATGCTCGACCTTCATCTTCTTTTTTAGGTAACCCAGATGGATATATATTATCGCCTAAAAACAATGCCGTACTCTCTTCTGTAGCTTTATTTAGCTCTACTCTTAATTGTTTTAAAACAACAGATTCTTTTCCTAAAGGAGAATTACCAGCATCTCCGATAAGGTAAAATGAGTGTTCTATTTTTTTGTCATTCGGAAACGTTTCATTTCCACTATCGCCTTTATATTGTGGTTTATATGTCGCGCAAGCATCAAGTATTAATACTAGAAGAATTATTACAAATAATTTTAATTGTTTTTTCATAGATGGTTGATATTTTTCAAATACAATAATATAGCATTATTCTTAACATTAGCTTTTACAAAGGTATTTATATTTGTTTTCTTAAAAAATGAAAATATTACCTATAAACAGGGTTATTTTTCCTAAATATCAAAAATTTTGACTCTTATAAGTTTTAACAGAAACTCCCATATGCTTTTTAAAAAATTTATAAAAATGTGTTGACTCTGTATAGCCTAACTCAAAAGCAATTTGTTTTGATGTTTTATCAGAAAACCTTAATAACCGTTTTGCTTCTAAAATTATACGTTCATTTATCACTTTTAAAGGCGACTTATTATTATTGTTATATTTCAAAAATAGATTTGAAAGTGATTTTGGGGATTTATTTAATAAAGCAGCATAATCTGAAACTTTATGCTTTTCTCTAAAGTATTCTTCTACCAACAGGTTAAACTTTCTGATCACATCCATGTTTGATTGTTTTATTTCTGGTTCTGGCATTACTTTCTTTAATAATCTAACAGATTTTATCAATAATCTTTTAAGTAATACTCGTAACATTTCTCCCTGAATATGATCTTTAGTTTCAAATTCTTCTTCAAAGAAGTCAAATAATAATGCAAAGCTTTTTCGTTCTTTAGTTGTCAATTTAACAATTGGGGGAGTCGAAGATCCCATAAATAAAAACCCATTACAAGATACCTCTTGGTCGTGATCACGAATACAATAAAACTCTCTATTAAATATATAAGAAATCGCACCTTTAGTATAAGGTTCTAATCGAAGCATATTAAGAGGGGTACAAAATAGTATATGATCTTTTTTAAGAATAATATGATAACCATCTATTCCTATCATTATATCTTGCTCTTTAGCCCAAATAATTTTATAATAATCTCCCGTTCCTAAGCGTTGATCAAAAGATGCACAATTAAAATCCGTTAAAATAAAATTGCTCTGGTCTGAAAACCTAGTATATTTATAGTTCATCTTTCAGTGATATTTTAGAAATATACTATTAATTTGCAAAAAGGACACTATATTATAATTGATTCTATTTCTCAGCGTTTAGATATCGTGAATTTTGATAATAAATTTAATTCTTAATTTAGCCCAAATATTTTTTTATGGAAAATTTATTAAAAGAAGTTGAAAAGTACGTTACTTCCCTATTGGTATCTGAACTACCTCATACTTTTTACTACCATAATTTAAGTCACACACAACGTGTTGTAAAAAAAGCGCATTTACTGATTGAAGGAGAACAGCTTAATAGTGATGAAAATCATAATTTAATCATTGCTTCATGGTTTCATGATGTTGGTTATGTTAGAGGTTGTGATAATCATGAAGAGAATAGTGTAGAAATTGCTAAATCCTTTTTAAGTAATTTAAATATTAACAGCTCTGATATTGCTGAAATCTCTAACTTAATTATGGCTACTAAGATGAGTCATACTCCTCAAAATATAGCTGAGAAAATAATTCGTGATGCAGATTGCGCCCACTTTGCTTCAAAAAGCTACACAAACATTAGTGATTTACTTAGAGAAGAATGGGAGTCACAAGGCACTCGGAGTTTTTCTGATATTGAATGGATTGAAGAAAATATTTCATTTTTTTCTGAGCACCATACTTTTCATACTAATTATGCACAAGAACATTGGCAAGAAGGGAAAGATAAAAATCTAATTGTTTTATTTAAAGCTCTAAAAAAAGAAAAAAAAGAGCTTAAAAAAGAAAAGGCAAAATCTGAAGAGATTGCATTAAAAAAGAAAAAAGCTAAAACGCCTGAACGAGGCATAGAAACTATGTTTAGGGTAACCCTTAAAAATCATATTACATTAAGTGATATTGCAGATACTAAGGCAAATATATTACTTTCTGTAAATGCTATTATAGTATCTTTAGTACTCTCAAATTTAGTATCTAAATTAGACAACCCTTCAAATAGTTATTTGATCTATCCAACTCTTATTTTTGTCTTGTTTACAATAGCAGCAATGATATTATCTGTATTAGCAACACGTCCAAATGTAACAAGTGGAAAATTCACAAAAGAAGATGTTGCTAACAAAAAAGTGAATTTATTATTTTTTGGAAACTTTCATAAAATGAGCCTCCCTGATTTTGAATGGGCTATGGGAGAAATGATGAAAGATCGAGATTATTTATATTCTTCAATGAAAAAAGATTTATACTTTCTGGGTAAAGTTTTAGACAGAAAATATAAAATTTTACGCATCACTTATACTGTTTTTATGATTGGTATTATAGTATCTGTAATTTCTTTTGCAATTGCTTTTCAATTTCAAGAAGGATTTGTTAGGCTTTAAGCTCTTTCATTAAATCTTCATAAGTATAAAACAACTCTTTATCATCATTTTGTTTGTGGTAAAGCACACTTACTCGAATAGCTTTTAATCCTGTTACTGCTTGTAAATCTTGAAGTTCTACAATTTCAACATCAGTATCTAAATAGCGCTTCGATTGTAAAAATTTAATATACCCTAAATACTCTCTTTCATCTTGTTTTTGAGAATATACAATGGTGATCTTACCTTTTTCTGTAATACGTTTTTTGGTTCCTTTTATAAAAGCTTTATCTACACGTTTCTTTACAATTTCGTATCGAGCATTATAGGTTCCATCTACATCAAATTGTTTTTCATCCATTCTAAAGCTTATAGACAAAGGTGAACTAAACACTAAAATCATAGAGGCTACATCTAAAGAAATTGGAAACTCTGAGCGCATTTGATAGTAGCTATTTTCCATTTCGCACATTATTTGTAATTGCCATAATCTAAGATTATAAAGATATATAGGGTCAAACGATTTTTCTTTAGTTATGGATTCCCCTACATACATATTATGCTCTACACCATCAGTTTTAAAACGTTCAAAATAATGCGGATACATTATTTGAGCCTTCACTTGTTCAGCATCTAATAAAGAAGCCATTTTTTTATTGATTTGCCTAACTGTATCGTCGTAATCTTTTCGGTGTTTATATAACGTATTTAGTTTATCGTCTATCTCATTAAAGTAAGATTTTATCTCCTTAGTCAGTTTATTTAAACCAGATAAATGCTTAAATAAAGGGGTAATTTTTTCTACAAAAAAGTTTGAAATTTGTTGTTCACTATCTACTTGAAAATGTTCTTCAAGTGCTTTTAAATAATTGTTTATTTTAAAACTTAATTGTTCATAGATTGGAAGCGGCTCATTTTCAAATATTTGATTTAAAATTAAATTTGCAGCTTTAAGTTGAGTGCTTAAATCTTGTTTTGTTGCCCAATTTCTAGCGTTAGAAGATCCTTTAATATCTATTTGTCCATAAAGTGGATAAACATCTTCAAATGCAATTCTATTAAATGCTACAGAATTACCTTTAGCACGCTCTTTGATGAAAATTCTTGCTTCATTCTCAAATTTCCAATGTACACTAGGGTGAATAGATGTACATTCTTGCTGAATAACTGCTTCAATTAAATTCTCTTCTTCTTTTTTAGAACGCTGTACAGCAGTTAAAATATAGGGCATTACATCTATTAACTTGTTCGCGTTAATACTATTCAATGCTTTTGATTTATGAGATACTAGTTCTAAAATCCCCAGTAATTCTTTATCATCAGCTATAGGAGCTAAAATAGCACTTTTAACGCCTTGCTCTTTAAGTATTCTATACTGTGGTGCTTTCCCTTTAGATAGGTCATAAAATTTATCAATATCAGATATTGAATAAAATTTCTTGTCTTTTAATAATGTTTCATAAGATACATTACACAATGTTAATGAGCATTTATTAACATCTAAATCATTTAAAAGAAAACTTTCTATACCTTCGCCATAAACACGCTCAAACGTATCTTCTACCTTATTATAAGTCGAAAAACCTACTTTAAGCTCTTTAATATTTAACAAAGACCTAAAAACATTATGAAAATCTTCCATAAAGTTTTCATCTCCACGTTTGTTCTCTCCAATTAAGTTAGACTTAATATTTGATATAGATTGATCATCAGTAACATCAAAAATATTAGAAATTACAAATCCTTTAAATATGTAGCTTTTAGGTGGAAATTTTTCTTTCCATAATTCTATATTATCAAAATTATCTAATAATTCATCAACATCTTCTTGAGTTATTTTTATAGCATTCTCTGATGGGATAATTTCTGTAAAATCCGCATTATATAAAATTTTATAATAACGCATAATTCCATTAGCATCAGGTATTTCATAAAAAAATGGGCGTTTAAAATTTAAATTATAGCCATAACAAAAATTAAGAATGATAGTACACGCGATAATATATATATCATCTTCAGGCATATTCTTAATTGTTAACTCAAAATCATTTCCAGCATTTTTTACGATTTTCTTAAATCGTTCAGAAGAGTTAAATATTAAATTATGAAAAGGAACTGAAGCTGTTTTAATCTCATTATCAGTTAATACTTGACTAAATGAGTCTTGAAGTATAATACCTATTTCTTTTTCATACTTTTTTAACAGAGCAATATCAGTAAACCCTTCTCTTAATTCTGGGAAAGGTTCTTGAATTTTTAACACTCGCTTAGCTTTTGACGCTTTAAATTCGTCATCGCTTTCTGCAAGTACTTCATACTTTTCAATAAGTTTATTAAAACTTATTTTAAGCAATAAAGGAGATTCGTATTGGTCGTTAATAGACATCATTTGAGGATTAATTATCTTGCAAAAATACTAAATGTTTACTATAAGACGAATAAATATCGATTTTGTGACACTTTTAATCGTTAATTTTAACTAAAACTGAATCAGTAAGTTAGCCCATTTCTCATTAATTTTTTAATTTTTAATATATTTATAACATATAATTAACTAAAAAACTAGCATTATGTTATCTAAAACAAATTTAATTTCGACACTCGTTACCACGATTTGGGGCTTTTTTGGAGGCTTTTTAATTTGGGTTATTGTTGGGGATCCTTTACTAAAGGATAATATGTTAACTGCAGGATTAATGAGAGATCCAGCAGATTATACTTTTTTAATTTTAGGATGTCTTATTACAGGTTTTGTATTTTCTACAGTGTACTCTAAATGGGCACGAGGTATGCATAGCATTTCTCAAGGTATACAGTTTGGTATTTGGCTTGGTATTTTTATAGGTTTAGGTAGTGGTTTTATTGACCATGCTACCTCTAACATCCTTAATTTAAATGGCACTTTAATAAACGGAGTACTTTACATTGTACATTTTGCAATTATGGGTGTATTAGCGAGTATTATTTATAAAAAAATTAGAACTTCAGCAGAATAATTAACATCATTAATAAACTAAAAAAGCTTCAACTAACGTTGAAGCTTTTTATCTTATCGTGCGGGCGGAGAGACTCGAACTCTCACACCTCGCGGCACTAGATCCTAAGTCTAGCGTGTCTACCAATTCCACCACGCCCGCGATTAAGGACTGCAAATATAAACAATACTTTCAAATTGCAAACTTTAGTATTTAAAAAACATTATTTTTTAAACACTGATGGAAAACTTTGTAAATCTATATTCCAAAATATCGGTAATAATAAATAAATAGAAATAGCAATTACAATTACAGAAATAACATTTAACAGAAACCCTGCCCTGATCATATCTTTAATTTTAATAGTTCCTGACCCAAATACAACAGCGTTTGGTGCCGTAGCTATAGGAAGCATAAAAGCACAAGAAGCTGCAATACAAGTTCCTACCATTAATCCATAAGGATGTACATCTAAAGCAATAGCCAAAGTAGCTAAAATTGGCATCATTAAAGTACACATTGCCATATTTAAAGTTACTTCGGTCATAAAATTAACTACAAGAATTATGACAAATAGCACTATAAAAAATGATATTCCGTCTAACCCCCCTAGTTGTTCTCCTATAAGTATAGTTAATCCAGATTCTTGAAATCCAGCTGCAACAGCAAATGCCCCGCCAAAAAGCAACAATACTCCCCAAGGAAGTTTAATAGCTGTTTTCCAATCCATCAAACGCTCTTCTTTTTTAGAAGTCGATGGGATTACAAACAATAACAATGCTCCTATTAATACAATAATAGTATCATTTACAGCAGGGAAAAATGGTGTAATTAAAAAGCGACGGGTAATCCATGCAAATGCAACAACACAAAATACAACTAACACCCATTTTTCTTCAGGTTGAATTTTCCCTAATTTATCTATTTCAGTTTGTATAATATTTTTCTCTCCCAGAGTATCTTTGTTACTAATTTTAAATACCCCTCGAGTTAAGTGTAACCAACATACAAATAATAATAAAACAGCTATTGGAAATCCAACATACATCCATTGATCAAATGGAATATCAATATCATAAAAGCGCTTTACCGCATCTGCAAAAATTAAATTTGTAGGTGTTCCTACCAATGTTGCCATTCCTCCTATTGATGCTGCATAAGGCAATGATAAAATGAGTGCTTTTGCAAAACGAGAATCTTCAGCAGATTCTATTTCTGAATCTTCTTTATTGATAGTTTTTGATTGCTTAATAATGGATAGTGCAATGGGGAGCATCATTACTGTTGTTGCTGTATTTGATATCCACATCGATAAAAATCCTGTTGCAATAATAAATCCTAAAATTAGTTGTCGTTTTTTAACACCTACCAATTTTATAATATTTAGTGCAATTCGCTTGTGCAGATTCCATTTTTCCATCGCCAAAGCCAATACAAATCCTCCAACAAAAAGATAAATTAAAGGGTTAGAATACGGTACTGTAGTTGCTCGTAAATCCATTACTCCTGTTAATGGGAATAACACTAAAGGCAGCAATGAAGTTACTGCAATAGGCACTGCTTCAGTTACCCACCAAAATGCAATCCAAACAATAGATGCAATCATAGCTTGGGCAGGCTTAGGAATGCTGTTGGGCAATAAAATTTCTAATAATAAAAATAAAATCGGGCCTAAAACAATAGATATATTCTTTTTATTCAAATGTTTTGTTTTAAAAGAAAATTATAAAATACTCGTAAATATATAATTCTCAACGAGCAATTTGAGTAATAACACGTCAAAAAAAAAGTTTTAACAAATCTATAGTGCTAATCCATTCTATTTTAAAGTATTCTTTTCCTATTTTTGGATGAAATAAATCATTTATATGCAAAACATTAAATCATACATCGACACTCATAAAGACAGGTTTTTAAACGAATTAATAGAGCTTTTAAAAATCCCTTCGGTTAGTGCCGATTCAAATTATAAAAACGACGTTTTAAAAACTGCTGATGCAGTAGCAGAACGTTTAAAAGAAGCTGGATGTGATATTGTAGATATTTGTCCAACCGATGGTTTCCCTATTGTGTATGGCGAAAAAATAATTGATTCAAATTTACCAACTATTCTAGTTTATGGACATTACGATGTACAACCTGCAGATCCTCTAGAATTATGGGATTCTGCACCTTTTGAACCTATTATAAAACAAACCAAATTACATCCAGAAGGCGCTATCTTTGCTCGTGGTGCTTGTGATGATAAAGGGCAGGCTTACATGCATATAAAAGCATTAGAGTTTATGACACAAAACAACCAATTACCTTGTAATGTTAAATTTATGATCGAAGGTGAAGAAGAGGTTGGTAGTGTTAATCTATCTAAATACGTAAAAGAAAATCAAGAGAAATTAGCTAATGATGTGATTTTAATTTCTGATACCGGGATGATCGCTAAAGATGTACCATCTATAACAACAGGATTACGCGGAATGAGCTATGTAGAAGTTGAAGTAACTGGACCTAATCGAGATTTACATTCAGGATTATATGGAGGTGCTGTTGCTAATCCTATTAATATTTTAACTAAAATGATTGCTTCTCTCCATGATGAAAACAATCATATAACGATTCCTGGTTTTTATGATAAAGTAGAAAATCTCACAGAAGCGGAACGTGCAGAAATGGCAAAAGCTCCTTTTTCGTTAGATGATTATAAAGCTTCTTTAAATATTTCAGAAGTTTATGGTGAAAAAGGTTATACGACAAATGAACGCAATTCTATTCGCCCTACTTTAGATGTTAATGGTATTTGGGGTGGTTATATTGGTGAAGGTGCTAAAACTGTTATAGCTAGTAAAGCAAATGCCAAAATATCAATGCGTTTAGTACCTAATCAGAACTGGGAAGAAATCACGCAATTGTTTCAAACACACTTTGAAGCTATTGCACCTAAAAGTGTGACTGTAAAAATTACACCACATCACGGAGGTCAAGGCTATGTTACTCCTATTGATAGTATAGGTTATCAAGCAGCTTCTAAAGCATATGAAACTACTTTTGGCAAAAAACCAATTCCACAACGTAGCGGAGGAAGTATTCCTATTGTTGCTTTATTTGAAGAAGAATTAAAAAGCAAAACTATTTTAATGGGTTTTGGTTTAGATAGTGATGCGATTCATTCTCCTAATGAGCATTTTGGTGTGTTTAATTATTTAAAAGGAATCGAAACCATTCCTTATTTTTACAAATTCTTTACAGAACTCTCAAAATAATTTTTTTAAACCATTTTATTCTAAAATAAATCTAGAATAAATGAACGTGTTCTATCATCATTTGTATAAAATTCAGATAATCTTAATCGTTAAAACTTAAAGAGCAATTAGCAATAAAATAGAAGATTAGTTTAAAAGGTTTTCGTTTTTATGGAAATTCAAAATACATTTTTTTATGAAAAAGAGCCATATTAACCATCTTTTAGAATTAAGCTTAGCAACAGTATTTATAAGTACTTCTGGCGCTTTAGGTAAATTTATTGAGATGCCAACTCCAGTATTAGTATGGTGGCGCTCTGCATTAGCATTAGTGTTTCTCTTTATTTATTGCAGGTATAAAAAGATTAGCCTCAAACTTAACAACAAAAAAGATTGGGTCACTTTTATATTAAGTGCACTCTTTATGGGAGCCCATTGGATCACTTATTTTTATGCTTTAAAGCTGTCAAATGTTGCTTTAGGGATGCTATCACTATTCACATTTCCTATAATGATTGCTCTTCTAGAACCATTATTTATAAAAATAAAATTTGACCCAATACATATATTATTAGGAGTTTTAGTATTATTTGGCATTTATATTTTAGCACCAAATTTTAATTTAGAAAGTTCATACGTTCAAGGCATTTTATTGGGATTACTCTCTGCTTTGTGCTATGCATTACGCACTTTAATTTTAAAGCAACATGTTGGTAATTATAATGGTACAATGCTAATGTTATATCAACTTCTTATTTTGAGTATTGTTTTAACTCCAGTATTAACATCAATGGATACTTCTGGTATAAAAACACAATACCCTTATGTAATTATTTTAGGTTTAGTTACAACAGCTATAGGGCATACAATGTTTTTACATAGCTTAAAATACTTTAAAGTAAGCACTGCTAGTATTATTAGCAGTGCACAACCCATTTATGGAATTATTATTGCTTTTTTCTTTTTAGGTGAAACTCCAACGTGGAATACGTTTTTTGGAGGTTTACTTATTATAAGTACAGTTATTATAGAAAGTATTAGATCCCGAAAACCTTAAGTTTTAACATTTTTAACATACTCTACATTTGTAGAATTAATTTTTTTACTCTATGTTTGTAGAGTAAATTCTAATTACGTAGAGCTATGCAATTATCAAAAACTGAAGAACAACTAATGCAATATTTATGGAAATTGGAAAAAGCGTTTATGAAAGATCTCTTAGAGGTCTACCCAAATCCAAAGCCAGCAACTACCACTGTAGCTACATTATTAAAACGAATGACTGATAAGGGATTTGTTGCCTATACACTCTTTGGGAAATCGCGAGAATATTACCCTTTGGTAAAGAAAAAAGATTATTTCTCAAAACATGTCAATGGACTTATAAAAAACTTTTTTAATGACAGTGCTTCACAATTCGCTTCCTTTTTTACCACTCAAACAGATTTAAGCAAAGAAGAATTAGAAGATTTAAGAGCATTAATTGATCGTGAAATTAAAAAGAAATAATTATGTTTTTATACCTCTTAAAATTCAGTTTTTGTTTAGCTATATTTCTAGTGTTTTATAAACTCTTTTTAGAAAAAGAAAACATTCATTTCTTTAAACGTTTTTATTTATTAGCTGTTATTGTATTAGCTTTTAGTATTCCTCTAATCACATTTACTACCTATATAGAACCTATAGCTTTTACCCCTGTAGAATTAGAGTTTGACACACCAATACTATTTAATGACACTACAACTGAAGCTTTAATTCAACCTTCTAGTAGTAGTAATAGTAATTATTGGTCTACTATTTTATGGAGTTTATACGGTTTAGGAGCTCTCGTTTTTGGAGTTAAATTTATTAGAAATTTATCTAATATCATTTTCAAAATAAAACGTAATCCAAAATATGAAGCATCTAAAATCACGAATGTTTTATTAAAAGACGATGTGACTCCACATACTTTTTTAAGATATATATTTTTTAACAAACACAAGTTCGAAACTCAAAAAATACCTCAAGAAGTATTCTGGCATGAAGAAACTCATGCTAAACAAAAACACTCTATTGATGTCTTAATTATTGAATTTTTACAAGTTATATTTTGGTTTAATCCTCTTATTTATTTTACTAAAAGAGCTATTAAACTAAATCACGAGTTTTTAGCAGATCAAGGGGTTTTAAATAAAGGTATTGTACCTTCTACATACCAACAAATAGTATTAGCATTTTCATCTTCAGATACATCTTCTGAACTATCAAGTGCTATTAATTATTCATCCATTAAAAAACGATTCACTATCATGAAAACTAAAACATCAAAACACACTTTCTTGTTTAGAAGTTTAATTCTTCTTCCTTTATTAGCAATCACCTTATATAGTTTTAGTAATAAAGTTATTAAAGAAAAAGAAATACTTAAAGAGAAAGTTATGAATGCATCTCTTAACGTTTTAGAAGCTCAACCAAAAAACAATCAAGCTCCTGAAAGATTAATGCAAGAATACAGAGAATTCATAATAGATTTTCAAAAAACTAACATTATTAAAAATGATAAATACAAACGTGCTAAAGTTATTTACTATAATTTAATGTCAGACACACAAAGAGCATCTGTTGCAGAACTACCTAAAAGGATCATAGATTTTGAAGGGCGTTTAGCTGAAACAAAAGAAAAAAAGCCTAATAAGGAAGTTTTTAATTTATGGAAGGATAAAAAAAATTATGCATTATGGTTAGATAATAAAGTTATTGATAACTCAGAATTAAATAATTTAAGTAATAATGACATTGCTTATTACACAGATAATTTTGTTTATAAAAATGCACGTAGTAATAAGTTTCCACAATCACATCAAGTTCATCTTTATACTCCAAATGGGTTTGATAAAATTTACAAAAAATCAACTATCAATGCTTATAATAAATTATCAAAAACTTACTCAGAGAAACTATCAAAGTACCTTAAGGGAAATCGTTCAGATAATTCAGAATTAAAAATTTTATACTATCAAGGTGAAGCTCTATATACTAAGATTTCTAAAAAAGATATAGAGAAATATGATATCCGTCCTTTGACTGCTGTTCCAACTCAACAAAAATCTCAAAAGAAGGCTTCTAAAAAACAAGCCGCTTACAAAGTTTTAAAAACACCAAATAAGGATATTGTATTGCTTGATCACTGGTACATCACTATTAATGGTGAGAGATATTATTATCCATACAAAGGTGACCTTAAAAAGTATTACGATAAAAACGGAAATGAAGTCTCTTTAGATGTTATAAAAGAATACAAAAGCATGTATAATTTGCTCGAGCAACTCAAAAATAAAACTCCGCATTATGTATACAAGCCTAAAGTAGAGCAAGAAGAAATGGATCGAATATATTCTGATTTAGGAGGCATGTATTTTAGAATGTTAAGAGCAGATAAAAGTAAGGTTATTCGTCCAAAAAACCCTGTATACCCATATGTTCGCCTTAAAAAAGATGGAAAAGTTACTTATAAAAAAAGAGACGAATTAACTACAGAAGACAAAGCTTTACTACCAAAACTTCCACCACCTGCTTTTTATCCTAATAACAAATCAAAAGCAAAAGGAGGTCCAAATAATACTTATGAAAATGAAAACTATAATATCGTAAGCAGCACGCAACAAGCAACTCCAGAGCAAGTAAAAGAATACGAAAAATTAGTAAACATTTATAGTAAACATATAGAAGTAGATTTCTCAATCAAATTAAAAGATATGTCACGTATTAAATATATATATGATTTAATGTCTACTTCACAAAAAAAGACTGCTACACCTTATCCGCAATCACCTCCTTCATTAAGTATTTTTATTACTAATGACGGTAAATACTTGATTAACGAGAAAGAAACAAGTTTAGTCGAAATTGAAAATATAATTAAAAAATTCTCTAAAAATGAGTTAAATAAAGCTTTTGTTTTTACAGGTAAAAATGATGGTCAACGGTATAAAGATTATTATAAACCTTTAAGAAAATCAACTAATACTAAAATAAGAAGTTTAGATGAAACCTATATCAGTATTTATTCGGATGAAATCAAAAAATCTAAAGATATGCTTGGGCACAATCTCACAAAAAGAGGGTATGATATAAATGGAAATAACAAATATAGAGTTGTAGAACTAGCATTTACCAATCCTGAGCTTACATCATACACTATTGAATTAGCAAAATTATTAGAACGAAATGGCATAAAAAACATAGCTTATTAATTAGTTGAAAATAATTTAAGAAAGAAAGTTATCTTGAATATAAGAAATAACAACCGTGTTTAAAAAACCTCACAAAAATATTAATAGAGATAAAAGTGTATTATATACATTGACAGAAATATTCTCCTTAAGGCAGGTTTAATAAAACAAGTAGATAAATATAGTCATGGTAGATTTGATCAATAAATTAAAAAATATGAAGGAATATCACTCTTTCAACAGCAAAGTGTTTTGTTTGTTATTTTTATATCTTTTATTAGCATGTGAAAAAAGTAACCAACAAGCCACACATTTTGCGCAAACATTAAATAACACTGTTTCCATTAGCAATAATGTTAACGATTCAATTAGTATCTCGGTTAAGCTGAAAAGTGATGAAGAATTCGGGTTTAACATTCTTGATAAGTACTTTAAAAGTCATTTTGTTTACTTTCCAAATAAAAAAAAGAGAGATACTACTATAACCAAAAAAATACCAAGAACATTCAACAATCAAATCTTTACTTATGGAGGTTTTTATAAAGGAGATCCCAAACTTTATAAAAATTACTATGTAGTTGACAAGCAAATTAATCGTTTAGATTTTGAAAAAAATAAAGGTGATGTTAACCTAATTTACCCTGATAGTGAGCAAATTATTGCTACTACTTTATTTTTAGATTATGAGCAATTAAATACAGAAATCCATCAATCTAAAGGGAATAATAAAAAACTGAATGAAGAGAATTTAATAAAAATATATGATTCTTATAAAGAAAAATATATGTCAGAAAATAAGTTATTGCTAAACGAATTAAACCAAACGTATTTCATTTATACACTGCAAAAAATATATCCTTTTGATGAAAGAATTGATACTTATATAAAAAACATTAAAAAACCCCAGGTAATTAATAAATATATTAATAAGCTATTTGTCGATTACATAAAAAACAGGATACATCAGCCTGATTTCAATCAATTCTTATACTCAAACAAGTTTTCAGATGAGTTTAAAAGATTATTGTCTATTGGAATGTTCAATTTCTTAAGATTAAAAGAGAATAAAACAAGTGTAAAATATAAATCAGCTAAAGAATGGCTAAGAACAACTAATTTATACAAAAACGATTCCGTATACATTAAAAAAGAAATCACACCGCTTAATAATACATTATTTAAAGAACGATTAAATAAATTAAAGCTTGTTGATTCGCTTGAAAAGGAAATTTCTTTTTCTAAGCTCTTAAAACAGCATCCTTCATCTTATTATTTAATCGATTTTTGGGCAACCTGGTGTGCACCTTGTATTCAAGGCATTCATACGATGAAAACATTGGATATGCCTAAAAATGTCAAGGTAATTAGCTTGAGTTTAGATAAGATAAAGGATAAAGAAAAATGGAAGGCTAAAACAAAAGAGTTGGAACAACCCATTACCTATTGGTTGGATGATACAAACGAAGACGTTATATCTTTTTTAAAGTTTATAGAAATACTATCTATACCACGTTATCTTGTAATAGATAAAAACATGAACTTAATAGATCCAGCGTTTTATGCTCCTCACCAATCTCAATTTTTATCAAAATTACAAAGTGTTAAAAATCATAAGTATTGGTAAACAGTAAAATTACTTATGTATGAGTTAGACATAAAACTTGAATGTCTTTAAATGATCAAGTATTTTTAATGAACAACCTCGATACAGAACGTTAGAGGGCATAAGTTAAATAATTATGTTTTTATATCTCTTAAAATCCAGTTTTTGCTTAGCTATATTTCTAGCATTTTATAAACTCTTTTTAGAAAAAGAAAACATTCATTTCTTTAAACGCTTTTATTTATTAACTGCTATTGTACTGGCGTTTAGTATTCCTCTAATCACATTTACTACCTATATAGAGCCTATAGCTGTTACTCCTTTAGAGCTTGACACAACAATAACATTTAATAATACTACAACAGACGCTTTAGTTCAGTCTTCTAGTAATAATTACTGGTCTGTTATTTTATGGAGCATATATGCCTTAGGAGTAATCTTATTTGGTATTAAGTTTATTAAAAACCTCTTTTCTCTTATCCATAAAATAAAACGCAATCCTAAATATAAAAAAACATCCGATATTACTAATGTTCTATTAAAAGACGATGTGACACCACATACTTTTTTAAGATACATATTTTTTAATAAACACAAGTTCGAAACTCAAAAAATACCTCAAGAAGTATTCTGGCATGAAGAAACTCATGCTAAACAAAAACACTCTATTGATGTCTTAATTATTGAATTTTTACAAGTGATATTTTGGTTTAACCCTCTCATTTATTTTACTAAAAGAGCTATTAAACTAAATCACGAGTTTTTAGCAGATCAAGGGGTTTTAAATAAAGGCATTGTTCTCTCTACATACCAACAAATAGTATTAGCATTTTCATCTTCAGGTACATCTTCTGAATTATCTAGTGCTATTAATTATTCATCCATAAAAAAACGATTTACGATTATGAAAACAAAAACATCAAAAGGAGCTATTTGGCTGAGAAGTTTAGTTCTTCTACCACTATTAGCATTAACGCTTTATAGTTTTAGCAATAAAATTGAAATTGAAAATGATCTATTAAAAGGAAATAAAACAGATCAAACTCAGAATAAACTTATTGAAGAAAATATTTTAAATAAAGCTGAAAATTTAAAAGACAATTTTTTAATATACATAAATCATAAAGGACAATATATAGTTAATAGAGAAGCTTTAACATTACAATCTATAAAAAATAAGATTAGTGCTCTATCAAAAAAAGAATTGAATCTTAGAGTCAAATATAGTAGCCCTGTTAAAAATATAGAAGATGTAGTAGAATTATTAAAGAATATAAAAGATTTAAAAGTAAATTCAACAATATACCATCAAGTTACAGAAGATATTCAAACTAAAAAAGCAAATGAGATTAATGAACTACTAGAAACTATTGGAAATTTAAAAGTTGTTTCAATAAACATACCTACCCCAAAAATGCCAGTTGATTTTATCATTAACGATAAAATCAAAAAAACATTAAATCAAGATAAAGCTACTCCAAAGCAAATTGCAGAATATAATAAATTAGCTAAGTATTACAATTCACAGAATCCCAACAATATTGTATTTAAATACAAAGATCTTAATCGTGTTTATAAACTTTATAATTTAATGTCCGAAGTACAGAAAAAAAATGCAGAGCCTTTACCTAATTTTCCGCCACCGCCACCGCCTTTAAGGCCCTCTGAAAAAAACTCAAAAAAATATGCTAGCAAACCACTAAAAGGTATTCCACTTCCAAAATTACCTAAAAATCCAACACAGCAAGAAAAGAAGGCATATAATAAAGCTCTTGAGGAGTATAAAAATCAAGGTTATGGCTATACTTATACATATAAAAATAATAATGGAAAAATAGTAGATGCTACTGTTATTACTAGTGATGTTGCACCTCCACCACCGCCAGCTAGAAAAAGACCTCCACCACCTCCACCTCAGATAATTAAAGAAAATAAAAATGAACCTAATCCACCAAAAGTGCCAGAACCTCCTCAAATTATTGAGGTTAGGGAAATAAAAAAGAGTTCAAAACTTCCAGAAGTAATTGAAGTTAGAGAAGTAAAAAAAGATTCAAAACTCCCTGAAGTAATTGAAGTTAAAGAAGTGAAAAAAAACTCAAAGCTTCCAGAAGTAATTGAAATTAAAGTAATAAAAAAGAATCAAAAAAAATTACAAAGTGAACAAGTCATAGAACAAAAATTAGTTTTAGCTGAAAAAAATGCAAAATTTAATGAAAAACAAAAAATCACAGAACTAAAAAATATTGCTCAAAAGCAAAGAAAAGAAAGATTGTCAAAAGAGCAGCAAAAAGAGAAAGAAGATGCCCTCACTGAAGAACGTCTAAAAGTTGTAGAAGGAAATCTAAACAGAGTTGTTAAAGGAAAACAAACTAAAACTGTTGAGGGAAAACAAAAATATCTGGAAGAAAAAGTTAAAAAAGATGCCCTCTCCAAAAAACGTTTAAAAGTTGTAGAAGGAAGACTAAATAGAGTTGTTAAAGGAAAACAAACTAAAACTGTCGAGGGAAAACAAAAATATCTAGAAGAAAAAGTTAAAGCACAAAAAAAGGAAAGGCTTTCTGAAAAAGTAATCAAAGCTTATGAAGAAAAAGCTAAAAAAGAAAAAAACTAATCTATTTAGCAGATAAAACTATAAATTTAATTTATCCTATCAAATTTACTTTAATATTAAAGGTTTGATAGGATTTCTTACCAATTCTGTAACAAATCAATTAAAAAAGCGTTCTAATAGTTTATCAATCAAATCGAAAGTTATGTTAAAACGATTTTTTATTATATGTTCTGGATCAGATACTGATATTTTAGAACATTGTTCTAAAGGCGAACAAAATAAATATGCTGGTATTGGTGCTACTGTTTTTTTTACAGCACTCTTGGCTTTTATTGCATCTAGCTATGCCTTATACACCATTTTTGATAATCTTTTAACCTCAATCGTATTCGGATTTGTTTGGGGGTTACTTATTTTTAACCTTGATCGATACATTGTTTCTACAATTAAAAAACGAGACAATATAATTGATGAATTATTACAAGCTTCTCCTAGGATTATATTAGCAATTATTATTGCAATTGTTATTTCAAAACCTTTAGAGCTAAAGATTTTTGAGAAAGAGATCAATCAAGTATTATTAGAGCAAAAAAACGAACTCACACTTGCAAATAAGGAGCAAATTGCATTGCAATATACTCCACAAATTGAGGCACTTAATACAAATATTACTGAGCTTGAAACCGAAATTTCCACAAAAGAAGCTGAAGTTAATGCTTTATATGATGTTTATATTAGTGAAGCAGAAGGTACAGCTGGCACAAACATCTTAGGCAAAGGGCCTGTATATAAAGAAAAACGTGATAAACATGATGCTGCTTTAGCGGAATTACAACAACTCAAAACAACTAATGCAGAAAAGATATTAGCTACAGAAAATCAAATTGCATTATTACAAGCAGAATACACAGATAAAGTTGAAACTTCCCAACCTATAATTGATGGATTTGATGGTTTGATGGCCAGAGTAAATGCTTTAGGAGAACTACCATGGTTACCATCCTTTTTTATATTTTTACTATTTCTCGCTATCGAAACTTCTCCAATTTTCGCCAAGCTATTATCTCCAAAAGGTGAATACGACATAAAACTTATAGGAAGTGAAGAAGAATTAGCCACTTGGTCTAAACAAAATGCACATCAAAGAAGTGTTTTATTAAATGCAGACAATAATTTGAACGATCGCGTTTATGGGGATATTGGTGATGAAGAAGAATTGTATGCTTATAAAAAGAAAATGGCTAGTGATCTACTAAAATTACAAGCTGACGCTTTTTATAAAAAACAAAAAAGGTTGTTATAAAAACTCTAAGATTTAATCTTCTTTTAAAAAAGATTAAATTTTCTTAACGTATTTGGTAATGATTACAATTTGTGTCGGCCCTACTTTACCTTCAATATATTCAGCGTTTGTATGATCTAAAGAGATACGACGTACAGCTGTTCCTTGTTTAGCAACCATGCTTGATCCTTTTACTTTTAAATCTTTAATTAACACTACAGAATCTCCTGCTTGTAGTACAACACCGTTTACATCACGATGTATAACTTTATCTGTATCGTCTTCCCCTTCTCCTGTGGCTTTAGCCCATTCTAAAGTATCATCATCTAAATACATCATATCTAACAAATCTTGAGGCCAACCTTCCACTTTTAAACGATTTAACATACGCCAAGCTATAACTTGAACCGCACGATGTTCACTCCACATACTATCATTTAAACAGCGCCAGTGATTTACATCGATATTCTCTAGAGTATCTATCTGATTAATACAATTATTACAAGCATATAAATTATCATTCAAACCACCTCCTTGCTTTGGTAAAACCTGGTAGATATTTAAATTTTCAGTTGAAGCACATAATTCACATTTAGAATCACTTCGTTTTACTAACTCTCTTTCTAAACTCATTAAGTCGGCTGTTTTACAAACAAAAATAGCATAATCTCAAATAAGATTATGCTATTGTATATAAAAAGCTTTTTCTTTTTAAAGTTCTAAATTTAGTTTATTCATTACTTGACCTAAACTCAAATTTTGGTTCTCTGGTGCAGCTGCAAATTGTGATGGCACAATAACAATTCTAAATATTTGATTTTGAGTAAATGTTGCATCTAATGCATCAAAATCATCACTTTCTAGTATTAAATCTAGATCAAAAATATTAGCAGTATCATCGAAAATAAAATTAAATCTATATTGTGCAAAACCTGCATTATCAAAGAAAAAAGTACGTGGTAATGGTTCAAAAACATCTACACCTTCATTAGCAGTTGCCTCAGGGTCTAAAATAAAAACTAATGGTACATCAGATTCAAAAACATCTACATTACTAGGTACTACAATATTAACAGCAGCACTAAGTCCATCATTAGACACAAAATCTACATTGCTGACCTCAAATGTTTGTCCAATAGTATCAAAATCGACACCATCGTTAAAGTCATCATCATCAACACATGACATAAATAGAAACATAAAGCAGGTTGATATTAAAAAGAATTTTTTCATTTTATTAAGTTTTAGTATTATTTTTAATTTGTTATATCAAAGGTAATGCCAATTTTAATATTGTTCTTTTTAAAACTATTATTTTTCTAGTTTATTATAAAGGGTAAAGTCGTATTTCTTTCCCCAACCACGTTTGTAATTTATTATAAATTTTTTGCTGCTCTTTTTTAGAAAAATGTCTAATTCTTGTCCCATGATGACCACCTTTTAAAACCATTTTCAAAGCATCTACTTTTGGTTTCGGGTTTGGAGCGCAAGCTCTCCAAGTATCATACTCCCCATAAATATATAAAATATGATCTCCTTTACGCTCAACATATTTACGCACTTTTTTGATATAATTAGGGTTATAAGTAAGATCTACGTTTTTAGGAGCAAATCTAGTATTTGATGAACTCTTTACTACTTTAAGCAAATCTTCTACAGGAGAAAAGTCAAAACCATAATATCCCAATTCTCTAATATGTTGGTAAAATGAAGGCAATAAATTAAAATACGTCTTATCACTATAAAACTGTATACCAACAATTTTATTCATATAATCAAATAGTTCTTTTGGAGAAGCGTTTTCACTTGGAATTTCATCACAATTCCCTCCCCATTGCCAAAAAGAAAAAGAGAATTCTAAAGCAGCATACTCTAAAGCTTCTTCAATTGAAACTTCATTAAACTGTATCTGATTCTTTTTAGCATGAATATTAATTTCTTCTATTAAAGCTTCTCTATTTAACAATAAAGCTCTCTGAAACTGTTTTACTTTAGTTCTACATTCTGCAGATCCTACGCTATTAATATGTGCTGTAGTTCTTGGATCTTCTTGAGTATTTATTAAAGGTGCAACATAAGGTATTGCTACATCAATATCTTTAGGGTATTTGCTTTTATAGATTAAAACTGTTTCTCCTCCTTTACTTATTCCTGTCGAGATCCATTTGTTTTTATACAACGATTTTAATTTTAGTACTAATAAATGATAATCTTCAATTGCCTGATCATTAGTTAAATATTGCCAAGGTATGGGATCAGGTCTTGATGCGCCATAAAAACGATACTCAACCATTATCTGATTAGATTTTAAGAGTTTGCTTAATTCATAAGTTCTATAACGTGCATTATAGCCTTCCGTAACTAAAACTGTTGGTTGATTATAATCTGAATGAGACATGTATATATAGTGCTCAAAAGTGCCCGATTCTGGATTAGAGTGATCTAAAAGTTGTTTTATAATTACTTGATAAACTTGTTTAAAATGATCTTTAGTTTCTAATGCTTTAATTTTTGCTGTCGGAAATAATTCTTGTATTCTATTCTTAAAACTTACTGAACTAGTAGTATTTTGTGAGTTAACATAATATATAGAAACAATACTTAATAAGAGTATAGTAATAATACGTTTTAATGAATTCATAGTTACTATTTTTATGTTTTAAAGATACCCTAAGAGTAATTTTTTAATTTATACTATATTATCCAACAATAGTATAATTTTAATTAAAAATGAGTTAATATGTGATTAAAATTTAAGATTTAGCTACTTTTAGCTAATGGATAATATCACTCAAATAGACAATCATTTTATAGAAAAAAACACTGATTTTTCAGAATTAATTTCTGCTTTAAAAGAAGGGTTTTCATCTAATGAAACTATTATTCCGATGCGGCATCATCATGATTTCCCTAATCCTGAAGTAAATTCGGATTCTACATTATTATTAATGCCTGCTTGGAACCCTAGTAAAGTATCTGGAGTAAAAATTGTAACTGTAAGTCCTGAGAATGGGCAATTTGATTTACCTTCTATACAAGGTACATATATTTATTTTGATGCAATTAAAGGCACTATAAAAGCTATATTAGAAGCTAAGAGCTTAACAGTTAAACGTACTGCTGCAGCATCAGCTTTAGCATCTTCATATCTTTCAAAAAAAGATTCTTCTTCACTTTTAATGATTGGGACTGGTGCACTTTCAATTAATTTAATAAAAGCACACTCAAGTGTACGTCCTATTAAACAGGTATACATTTGGGGAAGGAATTTTGAGAAAGCCACTTCACTATGTAATCAATTAAAAAATGAAGAGTTTAAGTGTTTTCCAATAAAAACTATTGCTGAGAGAATTGGTGAAGTAGATATCATCTCATCTGCTACATTATCTAAAACTCCTCTGGTTTTAGGGAATTATTTAAAGCCTGGTCAGCACATAGATTTAGTTGGTGCTTACAAAAAAGATATGAGAGAAGCAGATGATAATGTTATTATAAAATCTTCAATATTTGTAGACACTTATGAAGGTGGTTTAAAAGAAAGTGGAGATATTGTTATCCCATTGCAAAACAACATTTTAAAAAAAGAGGATATTAAAGCAGATTTGTTTGAGCTTTGCTCAAATACAAAAGAAGGACGATCTAATACTAAGGAAATTACTGTTTTTAAATCGGTAGGTTATGCTTTAGAGGATTTAGTAGCAGCGTCTTATTATTATAATAAATACACAAATGAATAAAACATACCAAAATATAAAGCGTCATATTAATTTTAAACCAAATAAAGATTGGTTACAAATTAAGACCATTGATATGCATACTGGAGGTGAACCTCTTCGTGTTATTGTTGATGGGTTTCCAGAATTAAAAGGGGGCTCTGTTTTAGAATACAGGCGTTATTGTAAAGATCATTTTGATTATTTACGAACAGCTCTTATGTTTGAACCTCGTGGACATGCAGATATGTATGGTTGTATTTTATTACCTCCAAATGATGATGAAGGCGATTTTGGAATCATCTTTTTACATAATGAAGGGTATTCAACTATGTGCGGGCATGCTATTATTGCTATTTCTACATTGGCTGTACAAATGAATTGGATTGATGTAAAAGAAGGTGATAATTGTATTAAAATAGACGCACCTTGTGGCAGAATAACTTCGTTTACTAATGTAAAAAATGGTCAGGTCACTGGAGTTCGTTTTCACTGTGTCCCAAGTTTTGTAGTTGAGTTAGATAGAGTTGTATATGTTAAAGGTTTAGGTGATGTTACTTACGACTTAGCTTATGGCGGTGCCTTTTATGCCTATGTAGATATGGCAAAACATAATTTTGATTTTGATTTAAGTCCAAACTCATATCGCTCACTAATAGCCAAAGGAATGGATATTAAACATGCAGTTATGGAAGCCGATAAAAATATTTTACATCCGTATGAAAATGATTTAAGCTTTCTTTATGGTACTATTTTTATTGATGAATCAGAACATCAGAATTTGGATAGTAGAAATGTATGCATCTTTGCAGAAGGAGAAGTAGATCGAAGTCCGACAGGTTCAGGAGTTTCCGGAAGGGTAGCCATACATAATGCCAGAAAAGAAATTGATTATGGAGATACCATGACTATCGAAAGCATTACTGGTTCTGTTTTTAAAGGATCTATAGTTAAAGAAGAAGATTACGGGCCTTATAAAGCTGTTATTCCTCAAGTAGAAGGAACAGCGCATATCACAGGAATGCAAACTTTTGTGATTGACCCCAATGATCCCATGAAAAATGGATTTATTTTACGATAAATACAATCAGATGAAAACATTTATTTACATTTTATTAATTGCTTTATTATTCGGATGTAAGCAAGATGTACATCAAAACGCTTCAGTTGATTATTTACCTTATAGCAAAAATATTCTTGATTATAGGCTTACACCAAAAGATTCATTAGATAAATCCGGATTAATATTTTCTGATCAAGGCGCATGGTTTGCCTACAGTTTACAAGAAGAAAATCACGAATCTATCGGATTTAAAGGTCCTTTTTTAATGACCCAACAAAAAGGAATTTGGCTGTGTTCTTCTTTTACAGATCTTACGATAAAGCAAGATGAAAGCTTTGTGAATTTAAAAAAAGAAGAAAGTAATAGTTATTCCAGTCATTTAGAACAAAGTTTTAGTAATAGTAATCTTGTCATTTCACAAAAATTAGTCTACAGAAATGGACATACTGCATTATTAAAAACCAAAGTAAAAAATACAAGCAACCAAGAACTTAATTTACAATTACAATGGGGCCATTCTCCTATTTTAATTAAAGGAATTTCATTGGCTTATAACGAAAATCTATTAGAAATTCATTCTGAAAAAACACCAGCTATAGGGCATTTAAAATTCCCTGAAGAAGCCCAGATTAAATTGATTGACAGCTTACAATATACTGCGCAACATGACCTAACTTTAAAGCCTGATCAACATAAAGAATTTATTATTTCTCAGAGCTTTATATTTCCTGAATACTCGTGGGAAGATGAAAAAAAGCACTTAGAAAATTTAGATTTTGAATCTACTTTAAAAGCTCGTCAATCTGAAAAAAACAGACAATTAGAAGCTTTAATTGAAAATTTAAAGCCACAATTTCAAGATAGCATATATGCTGAAGTTTTAGCCAAAGCACATCTAACATTACAAAATAATTGGCGTATTCCCGCCGGAGAAATTAAACATGAAGGATTATTCCCCAGTTACCATTACAAATGGTTTAATGGGTTTTGGTCTTGGGATTCATGGAAACATGCCGTAGGTTTATCTTTCTATGATACTGATCTCGCCAAAAAACAGATGAAGTTAATGTTTGAGTTTCAAGATGAAGATGGTTTTGTAACTGATGTAGTATATCGAGAAGGAGGGCACAATTACAGAGATACAAAACCTCCATTATCAGGGTGGGCTGTAGCAAAAATATTTGAGAAAGATCAGGATACAAGTTTTATAACATATATGTACCCTAAACTAAAGAAATACCATTATTGGTGGTATCAAAAACGAGATCATGATCAAGACGGATTATGCGAATATGGATCGACAGATGGAAGTTTAATTGCCGCTAAATGGGAAAGCGGTATGGATAACGCCATTCGTTTCGATAATTCTAAAATCGTTAAAAATGTAGAAGGTGCTTATTCTTTAGATCAGGAAAGTGTTGATTTAAATGCTTATTTATATGCTGAAAAACTATATTTGGCTATGATTGCCAAAGCCTTAGGGGAAAAGCAAGATGAGATACAATATAAAGAAGAAGCTGAAGATTTAAAGATTAAAATTCAACAGCAATTCTTTGATACTGAAGATGGCTGGTTTTATGATACAAATCTTGAAGGAGATACATTTATAAAAGGTGAAGGCAGTGAAGGTTGGACAGCACTTTGGGCAAAAGCAGCATCGCAAGAACAAGCTGCATCTGTAAAGAATTTAATGATGGATTCTAAAAAGTTTTTCACAACAGTACCTTTCCAAACCATGAGCGCTGATCATTCAAAGTTTAATCCTTTAAGAGGATATTGGAGAGGTCCCAATTGGTTAGATCAGGCATATTTTGGCGTAAAAAGTTTACGTAACTATGGTTTTAATAGTGATGCCGATAAGGCTACTATTCAAATCTTAAAGGGAGCAGAAGGTATTTTAGATAAAGGCAAAGCTATAAGAGAGAATTATCATCCGCTTACCGGACAGGGATTAAATGCTAAGAATTTTAGTTGGAGTGCAGCGCATATTATTATGTTGTTAATGAATGATTAATGAGTTATGATAATTTAAAAATAACAATAGATCAAGCTGAAACCATTGTTTCAACAGTTTTTAATATTCATGGAAAAGCTTCTATACTTCCTGGCGAATTAGATTTTAACTTTAAAATTAAAACAGAATCTGAATCAGCTTATATATTAAAAATTTCTCGTTCTGCAGAGAATGAAAACTATCTTGATTTTCAGCAACAATTATTGCATTGGGTTCATAAAAACAGTAAAGACATTGTTGCTCCTAAAGTTATAAATAACAGTAACGGAAATTCTATTTCTGAAATCATTGATGATTATGGGAATCGTCGAGAAGTCAGATTATTGTCCTGGATACCTGGCCGGCTTTGGAGTCAAGTTAATCCTCAATCAAATGATTTGCGTTTTAGTTTAGGAGAACAGTGTGGTACATTAACTAAAATATTGCAAGGTTTTGATCATGCAGAAGCTCACCAGAACTTTTCATGGGATATAGCACAATCGTTATGGACTAAAGAATATCTTAATCTATTTGATAATGAACAACAATCATTATTATCTTATTTTCAGAATGCATTCACATCTATTCTTCCTGAATATTCCGAGCTTAGAAAAAGTATCGTCCATAATGATGCTAACGATAATAATATTATTGTTTCTGATTCTTTAATACAACCTAAGGTAAAAGCAATTATTGATTATGGAGATGCTATTTATACGCAAATTATAAACGATGTTGCTATTACTTGTGCTTATGCTATTATGCTTATGCATTACAATGATCCTTTAGAAGCAGCATTACCTATTTTAAAAGGTTACCATTCTAAATTTCCATTAGAAAGTGACGAGCTTAAAGTATTATATTTTACTATAGCAATGCGATTAGTAATTTCGGTAACTAAATCTGCTATAAACAGACAAAAAGAACCCGATAATAAATACTTATATATTAGTGAGAAAGCTGCTTGGGAGCTATTAAAAAAATGGCACCATATTGATGAAGAATACGCTTATTATAGTTTTAGAAATGCTTGTGGATTTCTAGCTCACCCAAATGAGCACAATTTCAAAACCTGGTCAGAAAAAAATCATTTAAAATTCTCAACAATATTCCCTTCAATTAAAAAAGAGAGGATTATTTCTTTAGATTTAAGTGTATCCAGCAAATGGGTGGGTTTACAGGAAGAATTTAATGATCTTGATTTTTTTCAATATAAAATAAACAAACTCCAAGCTGAACAATCCGATAGAATCATAGCCGGAGGTTACTTAGAGCCTCGTACTTTATACACATCAAATGCTTATGATAAAATAGGGAATTATGGTCGCGAAAAAAGAGCAATTCATTTGGGGGTTGATTTTTGGCTTCCGGCACAGACTCCTGTACATGCCCTGTTAGACGGAGAGATTGTAACTTCATTCAACGATGCCGGCAACAAAACTTATGGAGGCCTTATCATCTTAAAACACAGTATAGTTGATTTTGAGTTTTTTACACTTTATGGGCATCTTTCAATTGCCAGTATTCATTTAAAAAATGTTGGTGATATTATAAAAAAAGGAGAATGTATTGGGTATTTGGGTGATAGCTCGGAAAATGGAGATTGGGCGCCTCATCTTCATTTTCAAGTAATGCTGTCAAAATTAAATTATAAAAATGATTTTCCAGGTGTTGCCTATAACAACCAAATAAATGTTTGGAAAAGCTTATGTCCAGACCCAAATTTGCTCTTCAAAGCACCAGAGCTCAAAACTAAAAATGTTGAAACAAATGATTCTTTAATTTCATATAGAAAACAACATTTGGGAAAAAGCTTATCTATAAGTTATAAGACACCTTTAAACATTGTTCGAGGTGCAAATCAATATATAATTGATGCTTATGGGCGTCACTTTTTAGATACTGTAAACAATGTAGCACATGTAGGTCATGAACATCCATCAATAGTAAAAGCTGGTCAAAAACAAATGGCCTTACTTAATACCAATTCGCGTTATTTACATAATGCTATTAACGAATTGTCTAAAACATTAATTGATACGCTTCCTCCGGAATTAAATGTTATTCATTTTGTAAATTCTGGTAGTGAAGCTAACGAATTAGCAATTAGAATGGCTAAAGCTGTTACTGGTCAGCAAGATATTATTGCTTCTCAACACGGATATCACGGAAATACAAATATGTGTATAGATATTAGTTCTTATAAATTTGATAGAGAAGGTGGTAAAGGCAAGCCCGAATATACACATATAATTCCGATACCTGATACTTATAGAGGAAAATATAAAGGTGATTTAGCAGCAGAACACTATGCCAAAGAAGTCCAGACACTTATTGAAAACATTCAAAATAACAATAGAAATGTTTGTGCTTTTATCATAGAACCTATTATTAGTTGTGGTGGTCAGATAGAATTACCCAAAGGGTTTTTAACTAAAGCTTATAGTTATATCAAACAGGCAAACGGAGTATGCATTTCAGATGAAATTCAAACAGGTTGTGGACGTATGGGAAGTACTTTCTGGGGATTCCAATTACACAATGTTCTTCCGGATATCGTTACTATTGGAAAACCTCTTGGTAATGGGCACCCTATAGCAGCCGTAGCCTGTACTCAAAAAGTTGCTAATGCATTTGCTAACGGCATGGAATATTTTAATACGTTTGGTGGTAATCCTGTGTCTTGTGTTATTGGTAATGAAGTTCTTAATGTAGTAAAGCAAGAACAGCTTCAACACAATGCTTTAGAAGTAGGTTTATTTTTAAAAAATGAATTAGAGCTATTAGCTAAAGATTTTAAAATTATAGGAGATGTTCGAGGGAAAGGGTTATTTTTAGGTTTCGAATTGATAAGTGAGGATATAAAGCCTCTACCGCATCAAGCAGAATATCTGATAAACAGAATGAAAGATTATGGAATCTTAATGAGTACTGATGGTCCCGATCATAATGTTATAAAAATAAAACCTCCTTTGACATTTACTAAAGATAATGCTAAAGATGTTATTCATTACTTAAAGATAGTTTTTAAGGAAGATATGATGTCTAACTATTAATTTTTACTTTATATTTATTAACTATAAAATCATAAAGCTATGAAATCACTAGTATTCTTATTTTGTTTATTTATTTCTATCTCTAGTTTTAGTCAATCTACAGAGCAACAGGATAAAGATAAAATTATTTCTATAATGAAGGCTCAAGAAAAAGCATGGTCAAACCATAATATTGAAGGTTTTATGAAAGGGTATTGGAAATCTGATTCTCTTAAATTTTATGGTAGCAGTGGCCTTACTTATGGGTGGAATAAAACATTATCAAATTATAAAAAAAGATATCCAACTAAAGATCATACAGGGGCATTAAATTTTAAAATTAATGATCTTTCTAAAATTAACAATGATGTCTATTTTGTAATGGGAGAGTATCATCTTACTCGAAAGGTTGGCGATGCGAATGGTATTTTTATGATTATTTTTAAAAAGATTAACGGTGAATGGAAAATTATTGCCGATACTTCAAGCTAAATCCATAATTAATATTTTAGATACAATGATTCCTATCGTTAGAAAAGCGACATTAAAAGATTTACCAATTCTATTAGAGTTTGAACAAAGTTTAATTGAGGCAGAGCGACCAATGGACTCTAATATTAAAGAAAATCCTATAAGTTATTACGATATTTCGTTATTTATAAAAAATGATGATGCCGATGTATTTGTTGTAGAACTCAATAACGAAATTGTAGCTTCAGGTTACGCAAAAATTAAAGAAGACAGGCATTATTTCAAGCACGATAAAATAGGATATTTAGGGTTTATGTTTGTCCCGGAACAACATCGCGGAAATGGCTATAATAAATTAATTATGGATGCATTATTAAAGTGGTGTAAATCGAGAGAAATCTATGAAGTTCGTCTCGATGTTTATGATAACAATCCTTCAGCAATCAAAGCTTATGAAAAAGTGGGTATGAAAAAATACCTCATCAATATGAGTTTAAATATTAAAGGTCTAGATTTAAAATAAAATCAATCTTTTGAAATTCCAAATGGATCCTCAATAGTATAAGCTGGTTCAGTAAACCATTTAGGCCCATTTTCAGTCATATAAATGTGATCTTCTAATCGAATACCAAATTTATCAGGCACGCATATCATCGGTTCATTACTAAAACACATTCCGGGAGTTAAAATTGTATTATCATTTCTAACAATATAAGGCCATTCATGAATATTTAGACCAATTCCGTGCCCTGTACGATGAGGCAATCCCGGTAATTTATAATCAGGACCTAATCCATTTGCTTCTAAAACTTTTCGAGATGCAACATCAATAGAAGCACATGTGCTTCCTAACTGAGCTGCATTAAAAGCTGCTTGCTGTGTTTCTTTTTCTAAATCCCATATATTTCTTTGTTCTTCATTAATCTCCCCATAAACATAAGTACGAGTAATGTCCGAAATATAATCATGGAGCACACAACCTGTATCTACTAAAACAATTTCATTTTCTTCTAAATTTTTAGGGGTTTTCACACCATGAGGAAATGAAGAATCTACTCCAAACAGTACAATACAAAAATATGACCCGGAAGGAATTCCGTATTTAATATGCGCTTGGTGAATAAAGTCGACAACTTCTTTTGAGCTAATACCTACTCTCATTATTCTTGCTGCTGCTTTCTGAACTTCCATTGTAATATCCATTGCAGCTTGCATAATAGCAATTTCTGCATCAGATTTTATCATTCTACAACCAGCTGTGATGTCTTTAGCATTAATTAACTGATAAGCAGATGCATATTGACTAATTCCGTCAGTGATAAAAAAAGGTGTGGATTCATCAATACCAATGGTTCCTGAATTTATATTTTTTTCTTCTAATAACGTAACAAATAACTCATAAGGGCTCTGATGTTCTTCCCAGCAATGCACCTCGCCTTTAACACCCATAAAATCTAAAATAGTCCCTTCTTCAAATTGTGGTGCTATATAATCTACTTCTTTATTTGGCAATACTAAAGCACCTACCATACGTTCACTACCATTCCATTTAGTACCTGTAAAATAGAATAAATTTGTTCCTGCATGAAGATACATAGCAGCAATATTTTGCGCTTTCATTAATGTAGAAGCTTTTTCAATTCGTTGTTGAAATTCTTCTTTTTGAATAGGTTTTACTAAATGTGCAACTGGTTTAATTTTTTCTAACTCTTGTTCTATACTAGAACCTCCTATTCCTAATGTATCCATTCTTTATTCTTATTATTTATTTTATAATTTTTCACACATTACTTTCAACCAATCTTTTTCTTCATTATCTAACAATGGAGATAATTGATTGTATACCATTTTATGATAAGAGTTAAACCAATTTTTTTCAGAATCTGATAATAACGATTTATTAATTAATTGCCTATCTATTGGGAATAAAGTAATTGGACTATAACCTATAAATTCGCCAAATTCTGTTTGTTGTTTTACTGATGAAACCACTACATTTTCAATACGAATACCAAATGCATCCTTTTTATAACAACCAGGTTCTATTGTTGTTAATTGATTTGGTAAATGCTCTGTATTCCCCCTATGTGTTGTCATACTTGATGCAAAGCCTTGAGCTGGTTCATGTACCATTCCAAAACTTCCTATGCCATGCCCTGTACCATGAGGGTAATTTAACCCTTGTTTCCATAAGTGCAATCGTGCAAAAGCATCGATTTGCATGCCTACGGTTCCTTTAGGGAATTGTAATTGCTCCAATTCTATATACCCTTTTAAAACCAAAGTGTATGCTGTTTTTAAATGTTCAGATGGAATGCCTCCCAACCATACCGTACGTGTAATATCTGTAGTTCCATCTTTATATTGTGCTCCACTATCAATTAACAATATGCCTTCATTCTTAACCATAGCAGAACCTTTTTCAGGTGCCGTATAATGTATAATTGCTCCATTACCCTTATAACCTACAATAGCTGCAAAAGATTCTTCTGTATAATGATCTTGTTGCTTTCTAAAATCTTCCAGTTTTCTGCCAATTTCATATTCTGAAATCGTTCTCTTTTCAAGTTCTTTTTCTAACCAAATAAAAAACTTAGTAAGCGCTACACCATCTTTTACCATACAATGTTTCGCTCCATCAATTTCTGTATCGTTTTTAATCGCTTTAAGTTCTTTTACAATCGAATTTTGAAATACAAATTCACTTTGAACATTAGAATAAACAGCATAATTTAAAGAAGAAGCATCTGTAATAATCTTTTTATTTTCTTCTATCTTTTCTAATTCAGAAATTGCTATGCTATAGTCAACTATTTCAATATTAAGTTTTAAAAACGTATCAATCGCAATAGAAGAAAATCTATTTCTATCACAAAATAACCTTGTATGTGTTTTTCCTACTAAAGCATAAGCAGTTACCAGAGGTGTAAAATCTATATCTTGAGAACGAATGTTAAATAGCCATGCAATTTCGTCTAAGCTTGAAAATAAATAATAATCTGCTCTCGAGTTTAAAATTTCGTTTTGAACTTTTTTTACTTTAGAAATCGTTGTTTCTCCACTAAATTCTAATGGATGAATGTCAACTAAAAAATTAGGTAGATTAGGTCTATTGGCCCAAATTTCGCTAGCCAAAGCTGTTGTATTTTCAAGTTGGATATGTTTAGATTTAGCAATATTCTTAATATAATCTATTTGAGCTTTAGAAAATTGCAAAAAATCCACTCCTATAACAGCTTTTTCTTTTAGATTGTCGCATAGCCATTGTACATGCTCAGGAGCATGAGGAATTGATTGTTTATGTAAGTTTATATTATAATCTTTACACTCATCTTCAAATTGTAAAAAATAACGTGAATCTGTCCATAGCGCCGCTTCATCATGTGTTAAAACAAATATTCCTGCAGACCCTGTAAATCCAGAAAAGTATTCTCTTACTTTCCAATGCTCAGCGACGTATTCTGATTGATGAGGGTCTGTGGATGGAATGATAATAGCATCTAAATTATATTTAGACATACTCTCGCGAAGGTTATCTAGCCTTTTATTAATCATTTGTAATTAAAATTTTCTGTTTGGATGGAATGGATTTAAATCTAATGACGGTTTTTTATTAGAAATAATTTCTGAAACTAATTTTCCTGTTGAGGGTCCTAAACTCCATCCCATCATTGCATGACCAGAAGCTATTGTTAAATTTTTATATGTATCTGTTCTACCTATGTATGGCAAACCATCTGGAGAACATGGTCTTAATCCACAATCTGCCATATCAATTTCAGATTGCTCAATTATTAATCCTTTATAATAAGCTTCAGAAGCTTTTGCAATGGCACGAACTCTATTTATATTAATATTGTGGTTAATACCTCCTATTTCCATAGTCCCTGCAAATCGTGTAAAACCATTCATAGGGGTTACAGCAACCTTTGCTTCAATTAATATCGCTGGTGTTTGGATCCCTGTATGTCTTTCGACATTAATACGATAACCTTTTCCAGCTTGAATAGGGATTTTTAAATCTAACTTTTTAGCAAGCAAAGAGCTCCAAGAACCAGCTGCTAACACAACCTCATCTGCAGTTAACGTTCTTTCAGAAGTTTTAATCTCAGTAATTTCATCTCCTGTTGTTTTAATATCTTTCACTTCTTCATTTGTAAAAAACGTAACGCCTTGAGATTTTAAAAATGTATACATTTTATCCATAAACTCATGAGGGGTCATGTGAGCATCTGAATCGTAATAAATAGCACCTTTGATATTTAAATCAATATTGGGTTCGTATTTCTTGACCTCTCTTTTGGTTAAGTGCTTTACATTTAATCCTTCAGAGATTCCGCGTTGTCCAACCTCCCATTCTTCTCCTCCAGCTTCTTCTGTTTGATAATACATTAATAATCCTTTACGATCAAAGTGAAAATCAAATTCATCTGATGCCTTTAATGATTCATATAAATCTCTACCTAAAAGATTAATATCTTTTATCACAGGAATTGCTTTTTCTACTTTATGTTTTTTAGCAGATTTTTTAAAAGCCCAAGACCATTGTAAAAAATCTTTATTTAAACGAGGTTTTACATAAAAAGGACTGGACGAATCGAACATCCACTTTATGCCTTTTGTAATCATTCCTGGAGCTGCTAAAGGAACAAAATGGCTAGGCGTAATGTATCCTGCGTTAACAAAAGATGCGCCCTTAGTAATATCAGATTTATCAATAACAATAACTTCGTGTCCTTCTTTTTGAAGGTAATATGCAGAACATAATCCTATAATTCCACCACCTATTATAACTGTTTTTTTATTCACAAATTATTCCCATTTAAAATCCCAAATAGGAGTATTGCCTCCTAAATGTTCTACAAAGTAATTCCATCGCTTTTTTGTAAAGTAACTTCTATGTTTTCCTTGATAGCCATGCCTTTGGCTAGGGAGAATCAATAAGTCAAATTCTTTATCTGCATTTACCAATGCTTCGGCTAATTTAAAAGTTGCTGATGGATTTACATTATCGTCTATGCCTCCATGAACTAATAATAATTTCCCTTTTAAATGATTAGCCTTTGTTATGCTCGATACTTCTTGATAAGACTCATCAACTGGCCAACCCATGTACATTTCTGGCCACCACGCTTTTTCCATTCTAAAATCGTGATCTGCCGAACTTGCCACCCCTACCTTATAAAAATCCGGGAAATTAAGCAGAGCTTGCCCTGTATCAAATCCTCCAGCAGAATGTCCAAAAATACCAACTCGATCTGTATCTATCCAACTGTATTTATTTCCTAAATGCTTTATTGCTAAAATATGATCTTGCAGGTTGTTTCCCATATTTTTATACGAATGGTCATGAAACTCTTTTGAACGTCCCGAAGTTCCCAAACCATCCGCCATCATTACTATAAATCCTAATTCAGCTAATGATTGATTAAAAAAACCTCTGTCAAACGATTTAGGAAACATTTGAGTATGTGGTCCCGTATAAGTATGATCTATAATTGGATATGATTTTGTTGGGTCAAAATTTGTAGGCTTCCAAATTGCACCATATATGGTCGTTTTTCCATCTTTGGCAGTAAGTTCAAATACTTCTGGAGCCTTCCAGCCTTTTGAAATAGCTTCAGATACATCTGCAGTAGTTAATTCTGCTATAATTTTACCTGATTTTGATTCTCTTAAAACTGTTTGTGTTGGAATATTAATTGTAGAATAATTGTCTACAAAATAACGCCCATCTTCGGAAAAATCAACATTATGGTGTGTATTTTCTGGAGTTAATAATGTTAATTCTCCTTTTAAATTTACCTTATATACTTGTTGGTGATATGGATTATTTCCTACTTCTTTTCCTGATGCTAAAAAATAAATAGTTTCATTCTTTTCATCAATATATTCAATACTATTTATATAAAAATCACCATTGGTTACAGGAGTCGTTACTTTAGTTTTTGTATTTACAACATACATCTGTCTCCAACCACTTCTTTCTGACAAGAATAAAATTTTATCTGTACCTCCAATCTGTCTAAATTCAAAATTATCAATATTTGTATTACTGGTTTCTAAAATTAATGGCGTTTTAGTATTCGTGTTAAGATTCACTTCTAAAACATGTTCTTTTTGAAATCCTCTTTCTGCATAATTTGCAATTACTATTCCCGGTTTTTCAGTTGACTGTATCGTTACTGCATTAATATGAGTGTTCTTGGGAAGGTTAGCTTTTACTTCTTTTTTAGTATCTACATTAAAAAATACAGGTTGGGTATGCACCATGTTTTTATCTCCTGGTGAACCTCGATAATACGATAGTAATTTTGGCTTGTATAATGAATCTATACTCCAATCTAATAAGTACATTTTTTCTGCATTTTGCAGGTCTACAACACTAGTAGATATCCATTTAGAATCTTCTGACCAGTTTGCAAAAAAATGCTTTGGACGCTCTCCGTTTTCACCTTCCATTTTATCATACCATCCATACCATGATGCATATTCATAACCTCTTTTACCATCAAAAGTTAATTGATGTTCTTCTTCATTTTCTGTAGATTTTATATACAAGTTGTATGCTTTCACATAAGCTATCCATTTTCCGTCAGGTGATTTACTTTCAAAAAGATTTTGAGCTTCTCTCTCATTCTCTTCTTTAAGTTTAATAGTATACGTTTTTAAATTTAACGTATAATTTTTTCTATTACTTCTAAACGTAATTGTATTCTTTTCTGCTTTTTCAATATTAGAAAGAGATAGATCATTTGCTTTAATTTGAGTATTAGAAATTTTACTTAAAGCATCTGCAAGTTTTTGATGATCAAATAACAACTGTACTTTTCTATTTTTAAAAGCAACTGTTTTATAGGTCTTAGTTTCCTTTGTATAATCAATAAACCAAATCCCTGAATTGTCATCAAACCAATTTACATTGGTGTTTAAATTAAAAGCTGTTTTATTATTGTAATTATTAAACATAAAACTCACAGCTCTTTTATAATCTTCTTGTGTTAAATTTTGTGCTTTAATGGAAATTATCCCTAAACACATTATAACTATTAAGCTATAGATTTTCTTCATTTGTTCTTTCATTTCATGTTATTAAATTACCTGAAAACCATGAGCATACGGATCATCTTCATCATCAATTATGATATTATTATAACCGTATATTTTAGCCCATCCTTTTATGCTTGGAATAACAGCAACTTTACCATCCAAAGTTGTTACTTCTTCCACACATCCAATAAATTTACTCCCTATAAAACTTTCATGAATATAATCTTCCTTTTCTTTAAGCTTTCCTTTCGCATATAATTGTGCTAATCGTGCTGAAGTTCCTGTTCCACAAGGGGAGCGGTCAATAGCTTTATCGCCGTAAAACACAGCATTTCTTCCTGAAGATGTTGGATCTATAGGATCTCCACTCCATAGCATATGAGACACATCTCGTATCGTTTCATTTTCCGGATGAATAAACATATCTGGGTATTTTTGGTTAATTCTATCTCTAACTACCTGAGAATATTGCACAATTTTACTTGCGGTGAAATCATGCATTCCCGAAAAATTTTCTTGCGGATCTACAATCGCATAATAATTGCCTCCGTAAGCAACATCAAATGTTATCTCTCCTAACTCAGGGCAGTCTACTGTCAACCCTTCGGCAGCTAAATAACTTTTCACATTGGTCAATTTTACCCAATCTACTTTTTTCCCGGTTTGTTGATATTCAATCTGAACCAATCCTGCCGGAGCTTCCATTCTAATTTTCCCGGGAGTCTTAGGTGTTATCAAACCTTCTTCTATGGCAATGGTAATAGTACCTATAGTACCATGTCCACACATGGGTAAACATCCTGAAGTTTCTATAAATAGTATTGCAAAATCATTTTCAGGGTCATGTGGTTCATATAAAATAGAACCACTCATCATATCATGACCCCGAGGTTCAAACATTAAGCCTTTACGAATCCAATCGTATTCTTTTAAAAAATGTTGGCGCTTTTCACTCATATCAGCACCTTTTAAATTTGGTCCGCCACCGGCAACAACTCTTACCGGATTACCGCAAGTATGTGCATCAACACAAAAAAATGTTTTTCTACTCATTCTTCTTTTTCTCTATATATGCATTCATTCTATTTTCGAGAATTGAAAGCGTTACTGTACCTTGTCCTAAAATAACTTCATGAAATTCACGAATATCAAATTTTGATCCTAGTTCTTTTTTTGCTTTTTTTCTTAACTCTCTAATTTTGAGCTCGCCTATTTTATATGACAATGCCTGGCCTGGCCATGAGATATATCGATCAGTCTCTGTATTAACTTCATGGATAGATAATGCCGTATTCGATGACATAAAATCTACCACCTGTTCTCTTGTCCATCCTTTTGCATGAATTCCTGTATCCACCACCAGGCGACATGCTCTCCACATTTCATAAGTAAATTTTCCAAAATGCTCATATGGTGTTGTATACATCCCCATTTCTTCAGCTAAGAATTCTGTATATAACCCCCATCCTTCTCCATAAGCTGAGAGGTATAAGTTTTTTCTGAAATCAGGAATGCTATCTCCAAGTTCATTATTCAAACTACCTTGCAAATGGTGTCCTGGAACAGCTTCATGTACCGTTAATGACGGTAATGTATATAATGTTCTACTGGGTAGATCATAAGTATTCACCCAATAATAGCCAGGATCTGTACTGTTTTTTGAAGTTCCTATATAGCGTCCTCCCGTATATTTTGGAGCTATTGCATCAGGTACCGGAGCGACTCCATAAGGTTTACGAGGCAATGTTTTAAAAAATCGAGGCAATTGTTCATCTGCTCGTTTTGCCATATCTCTGGCAATCATCAATAACTCTTTCGGAGTTTCTGCATAAAATTGCTTATCGGTACGCAAGAATTTTAAAAAATCTGAAAAATCACCTTTAAAATTCAGTCTTTTAATGATCTTTTCCATTTCAGCTTTGATACGCGCTACTTCACGCAAACCTATATTATGGATATCATCAGCAGTATATTGAGTGCTTGTTGTATAAAAATTAATACGGTCTTGATAAAAAGCTTCTCCATTTGGCATATCTGAAGCTCCCAAAGTGGTTCTTGTATTGGGAAAGTATTCTGTTTCAAAAAACTCCTTTATACGTTTAAATTGTGGAGTAACATTCTCTTCAATTGCTTTTTTTGCTACTGTAAGCACAGAATCTTTTTGAGTTTCTGTTAAATTTTCGGGTAAGCTTTTAAATGGAGAATAATAAAAACTATCTTCGTAATTCTCTACAATATGGTCATCATATGTCGATTCATAACCTTTAAAAATCACTCTAGGCTGTGATACTCCTTTTTCCAGGCCTTCTCTTAAGATTACAAAATGCTGATCTACAAACTCCGGTATTGCATTTAGCTTATTAAGATAATCTACAACTTGTGTATAATTATTTAAAGGTCGTACCTGGTAAGTTAAATTACTATGAAATCCGGCATCAGAAAGTATTGGGTTTAGATATCTTTCTAACTCATAAAAACTTATTTCATCTTTTAAAACAAATTCTAATAGTTCTAAAGAGATTTTATCGATTTCATTTAAATTATCTCCATTAATTTTTGATAGTTCTTCAAGTTTAGATTTTGAATATTCTGCTTCGGCTTGATAATAGGTTTTGGTAAAAAGACCTAAAGGGTATTTCGTCTCATCATATCCTTTATGATTTTGATAATCTTCAATTATAGTTTTTAATAATTGTGATGAATCGTTTATTTCCTTCTGTGAACATCCAAAGGTTAGAATTACTAAAAAAACAAAAATAGATTTTATACAATTCATCACAACCAATTTTAAATTTTACCTCTTGTTTCTGTATTATCTACTAGTCTTAAAATATGTAATGGGTTTTCATTTTTAAGTGCATCAGGTAATAATTCATTTGGCCAATTTTGATAACTAAATGGCCGTACCCAACGCTTTATTGAATCTACCCCTACAGCTGTAAATCTGGAATCTGTTGATGCCGGATATGGACCTCCATGTTGCATCGACGGACATACTTCTACCCCTGTTGGCACTCCATTAAAAATAATACGTCCTACCCTGTTTTGTAAAGCAGAAATAATAGTTCTATTAGCATTAATATCATCACCATTACCTATAACAGTCCCTGTTAATTGGCCTTCCAAGTGATTTATCACTTCTTCTAACTGAGTTTCATCATTACATTCCACAACCAATGAAAATGGTCCAAATACCTCCTGATGTAATGCTTTATTGGCAATAAAATCCGAACCTTTTACTTTGGTCACGGCTTGCTGTGCATAATTGGATTGTACTGCAGTATCATAATCTGCTATTACATCTAATTCAGGCTGCACAATTGTTTTTGCTTTATTGGTTTGATATGCATTATTTATATTAGGGTGTAACATGCATGTGGGCTCTATCTTTGATATTTCTTCTCCCAATTCTGCTATGAATGCTGTTAATTCATCACTTCTAACTCCTAATAACAATCCTGGATTGGTGCAAAACTGACCTGATCCTAATGTAATTGATCCGGCATATATTTTTGCCCAATCAGATCCTTTTTCTTTTAAGGCTTCGGGTAATAAAACTACAGGGTTTATACTTCCCATCTCTGCAAAAACGGGAATGGGCTCCGGACGTTGTGATGCCAAATCAAACAATGCTCTACCCCCTCTAATACTTCCTGTAAATCCTACGCCTTTAACTTCCGGATTCTGTACTAATTTTTGACCAACTTCAATGCCACTACTGTTTATATTAGAAAATACCCCATTAGGCATTCCTGTTTTCTCAGCAGCTTTTATTATTGCTGATGCTACTAATTCTCCTGTTCCAGCATGCATAGGGTGTGATTTTACAATAACCGGACATCCTGCAGCCAAAGCAGCTGCCGTATCACCTCCTGCAGTTGAAAATGCTAATGGAAAATTAGATGCTCCAAATACTACCACTGGTCCTAACGGGATTAACATTTTTCGTAAATCTGCCTTTGGTAAAGGCTGGCGTTCTGGTTGAGCAGTATCTATACTGGCTCCTACCCAGGATCCTTCTGTAATATGTGCTGCAAATGCTCTCAGCTGACCTACGGTTCTCCCTCTTTCCCCTTGTGCTCTGCCTGCCGGCAAACCGCTTTCAGAAGTATACGTCTCTATCAATACATCCCCTAAAGCTTCTATTTCATCAGCGATTGCATTTAAAAATTCTGCTTTCTTTTGTCCGGATAATTCCTGGTACTCTTTAAATGCTTTCGATGCTAAAACTGCAGCTTGATCTATTTCATCAGATGTAGCTTCTACAAAAGTTGTTACATTCTCAATATTTAACTGAGGGTTAAATGTCTTATATGTTTCTGTTCCTTCAGCTTTAAGTTGATTTCCGATATAATTTTTTCCTGTAATCATCCTTTACTTATTTTTTAAATGTTTTTTTCAAATTTACTTGTTTGTAAGCTATTTCTTTTTTAATAATTTGAAAGGCTTAACCTATTAAGTCCAGAGTTTCAAGTCTTTCTTTTGCCAGGATATATCTTGCACGGACATCATCAATTTGCTGTTGCGTTAATTTCTTACCAAAGGTACGAAGCCCGCCATCGGCATCATTATGATGAATTCCAAAAGCAAACTTAAGATATTCTAGAAGCAACGGCTGAGCATCCAGATACGATATAGAATTCATAGCTTGAGAAATTTTGTTCGCCTCGGCCCATTCTTCATTTAAAACATACTCCTGCATCGTAACACTAGCTTTAGGGAAGATACAACCTACACCTGTAATTCCACCACATGCTCCGGCTAGTCCTGCATGTACCGTTACGGTGTCGACACCTGCCAAAACTTTTAAATCTTTGTTCGCTAACATCATCGTTTCAATAATAGAAACATCTATGGTCGATATTTTTAGCGCAGTTACATTAGGAAGAGTAGCAAGCTTTAGAAGAAGCTCAGTTGAGAGCGCATGGTAACCAGCTGCATCAGGATTGTTGTAAGGCATAATAGTTACACCTGCAGCTCTTGCAGTAGCTTCAGCAAGCTCGTAGTACGCATACATTTCTTCGTCAGAAGGAAGCGCCTTAGTTTTTGGAGGCATTACCATAACGGTATCAACACCAGCCGCCGCTAATCCTTCAACGATTGTAGCTAGTTCTTCTTTCGTTTCTGCTGCTGCTCCACTGATTAATGGAACATTATATTCTTTAGCAACCTCAGAAAGGGATTTAAGCAAAGAAACGCGTTGCTCAGAGCTTAGATAGCTATTCTCACCTAGCGTACCAGAACCGACCAATCCGCTCATTCTGCTTCCGCCCAATCCTTGAACTTTTAAAATACCTGCAGCGTATTCTTTTGTTTTTTCAAGGTCAATTTCAACGGTACCTGATTGTGACTCTTTTAGCCATGTAAACACGGCTGGCATTACGCCATTCCATTGTAAACTCATCTTTATATTTTTTTGTAAAGTTACTTCTAGATGTCTTAATTTTGATAATCTCTTTTTATCCATTATATGTACTATATTATCTTATATATTAATTTTAACATTATTTATGAATAGTATTTGCGTAATTTTATAATTCTTATTTTTATTGTTGGAATATTAGTATAGGAGATTATTTACAGATTAGATAGATGAAAGTATTACCTTTTATAATCCCAAAGCCCGAACAAGCTGCTCTTGTATATCAAGAGGATCATGAACTTGTATTTTATGATAAGTTTCATCAGCATGAGGAGATTCAGATCAGTTTAATTGTTGAAGGAGAAGGCACATTAATAGTTGGAGATACTATTAATTATTATAAGGCAGGAGATGTTTTAGTTATAGGTAGTAATTTGCCTCATGTTTTTAAAAGTGATCTTAAAAAAGAAAAGAAGTCACATATGCTTACTTTATTTTTTACAGAAGATGCTTTTGGAAATGATTTTTTTAAGTTAGAGGAATTAAAAGAATTGCTTCCTTTTTTTAAAAGAGCTTCTCACGGTTTTAAAATTAGTACTCCTAAGAAAGACTTGAATAACTTATTTTTAAAACTTAAAAGTGCATCAAAGCTAGCTCAATTTATTTTGCTTTTAGAAATCTTAAAAATAGTTTCTAAACAGTCTTACAAAAGTTTATCGTCATTCATTTACGAAAAAAAATACAATGATCTTGAGGGCAAGCGCATGCGTGACGTAATGGAGTATACCATGAACAATTTTCACAAAGACATCACACTTGATAAAATTGCAACAATAGCCGCCATGACAAAAAATGCTTTTTGTAAGTATTTTAAAAAGCGAACCAATAAAACTTATTTTAGGTTTTTAAACGAATTAAAAATTGAGAGTGCTTGCAAACTACTTTTGGCTAACGAAGATTATACTATATCTGAGATTGCAGATAAATCAGGTTTTAATAATATTTCTAATTTCAACAGGCAATTTAAATCTTTTAAACGAATTAGTCCAAAAGCATTCAAAAAAAATAATGTGATTAACTAATAAAAATGTTTATTTATTTAAAGCTTCTCTTATTTTTTTAGGCATTCCTTTAACAACCATATCATAAGAATGATCTATTAATTGTAATAAAAATTGATTAGATACATCTTTATTATTCTCAACTGTATTCCAATGTTTTGTATTAACAAATTTTGCATCAGCTTTTCTTCCCATTTGAAATCCACCATGTATACCATCATACGATTCTCTGAGTTCTAATGCCCATTGAGGGTCAAATTTTAAAACAACAATTTCTTGATTTCTTTCCCAGCGGTCTAAAGGGATTAGTATAAACATTTTGTTCATGACTTTAAAAACCAAAGTGTCATTATCAAAAGGAAGTTCTTCTGTAACTTTCTGTTTTTTTAAACAATAATCCCTTAACGCTTCAATAGTCATAAACTATGTTTTTTCGATTATGCCATATAAAATTGGTTTACTAGGGCTTGCATCATTATGAAAAGGTGCTATTTGTAAATTCAATATATAAGTTCCGTCTTTTATCGTATTTGACACAAAAATAAATTCTGTAATTGTAGCTTCAAACCTAATTTTTCCTGCAGTATTCCAAAAAGCATTATGCGCCAAAAGTTTACCATCATCTTTTTCTTTATCTATACTAGGCAAGTCAATTAGTAAGTGTTTTATTCCTAATTCTTTTAAATATATTACAGCTTCTTCTAATAAATAAGGTGGATTGGTGTTAGAATACTGACGCTTAAGTTTATCTTCAGTATTTGGGAGCGTTCGAATAATAATAGCTTCTGGATGATGATTGTTTTTTAAAGCTAATTCCAATTGTTTTTTAGTAATTACAAAATCATTTTTTAGTTTTCCAGGAGCAATGGTAACTAGTTCTGCAAAGAAAACAAATTGTTTTAAACTATCATTTACAGAATAAAACTCTTTTGTAATATGTCCTACACATTCTGTATGTGTTCCGTGAGAGTGTGGGCTAAATTTTATAGAATTAAAATTAACAGCAGCTCCTTTTTTAACTTTCCCTACCCAACTTCCTATTCGTATAGGTTTAATTTTTGGCTTCCCTACATACCAAGCACTCACATTATCTTTAGAGCGTTTTAAAGTCATAGAAATATCTATAGGTTTAGATAAATCAATATGGTATTCTTTTTTGTTGTATTCGATGGTAGCCTGCATATTCCAAAGATAATTAAATCTTAAACAATTCTGAAGCGATTCCGTCTGCTAAAAATTTCCCTTTTTTAGTAGTAGTTAATACTTGTGAGTTTGAAATTTTCAATAAACCTTGCTGTATAAATATTTCAGCTGAAACCAGTAAATGAGTTTTTAAATCTAATCCAAAATTTGATTCAACTTTTTCTAAAGATATCCCCCAAATAGTTCGCAATCCTGTCATTATATATTCGTTATAACGATCATTATTTGACAAGGTTTCTATAGTAAGGGGTAAATTATTTTTCTGAATGGACTGAATATATTTTGTATTGTTAGCTATATTCCAACTGCGTTGCTTACCATTAAATGAATGTGCAGAAGGACCAATACCTAAATACTCTTTCCCTTGCCAATATGATGTATTATGTCGTGATAAGTAATCAGGTTTTCCAAAATTTGAAATTTCGTAATGTATAAACTCTTTTTCTTCGGTTGCTTTAACTAAATGATTAAAATGCGCTAATGCTAGATCTTCATCCATTTGTGGGTATTCACCTTTTTTAATAAAGCGATCTAATGCTGTTTTAGGTTCTACGGTTAAAGCATAACTGGAGATATGATTAACTCCAAAACTAAAAGCCGTGTGCAAATTCTCATTCCATTTTTCTAAACTCATATTAGGAATACCATAAATCAAATCGATTGTTATATTATCAAAAAATTGTGTTGTTAACTCTAAACATTGTTTTGCTTCTTGAGCATTATGTGCTCTATTCATACTTTTCAAATCATCTTCAAAAAACGATTGTATCCCAATACTCAATCTATTAATAGGCGTATTTGATAAATTGTGTATTTGTTTAGTAGTTAAGTCATCAGGATTTGCTTCTAAAGTAATTTCAGGTTTATGGATGACAGTATAATTTTTATAGATATTATCAATCAATAATTGCAATTCATCAATCGATAATACACTTGGTGTTCCGCCACCAAAATATATAGTTTCTACAATTTCATTTTTTAGCTCATCTTTACGTAATTCAAGTTCTTTCACCAAAGCTTGAATTAATTCATCTTTCTTTTTTAGGGATGTCGAAAAATGAAAATCGCAATAATGGCATGCTTGTTTACAAAACGGGATATGAATATAAATTCCTGAGATGGCTTAAAAATTTAAATTAATGAGTTACTATTTCTTAATTCGTTTTTCATTTTGTTTTACAAAACTCTCCCAGCCTGTATAACTTTTACCAATAGTAACTTTTCCTGAATTATAAAAATGACATACCGCGGCTGCTAACCCATCTGTAGCATCTAAGTTTTTTGGCAATGTTTTTAATCCTAATAAACTTTGAAGCATCTTGGCAACTTGTTCTTTACTTGCATTCCCGTTTCCAGTAATGGCCATTTTAATTTTTTTAGGCAGATATTCTGTAATTGGAATTTGTCTGGATAAGCCTGCTGCCATTGCTACACCTTGTGCTCGCCCTAACTTTAACATACTCTGTACATTTTTACCAAAAAAAGGCGCCTCAATAGCAATTTCGTCTGGGTGATGTGTATCGATTAGCTCAATAGTGCGCTCAAAAATGAGTTTTAACTTTAGGTAATGATCACTATATTTTGATAAATTGAGTTCGTTAAGTTGAATGAATTGCATTTGCTTACTCACCACTTTTATAAGTCCAAAACCCATAATAGTTGTTCCTGGATCTATTCCTAATATAATTCGCTCCTTATTCATTAATTAATTGCTATATACACAATAATAATCTTACTTTGTAAAGCCTTCAAAATCTAAGGCTAGATTATATGTTTACTGGTTGGTCTCACAAAACTAAGCAATTCTTTTTTACGCTTATTAAAGTAAGCATTGTAATTGGTGCATGCTATTTTATTTATCAAAAATTATATAATAATGAAGATTTAAGTTTTTATGATGTTAGTCAGTTTTTAATTAGAAATGATATGTTTTCGCTTAAAAATGCTCTTTTTTTATTGATTTTAACTAGTTTTAATTGGTTTTTAGAGATTTTAAAATGGCAAAATTTAATCACTTCTTTTAAGTTTATTTCGTTTTCTGAAGCATTTAAACAAACTTTAGCGGCTCATACTGCAGCTATTTTTACACCAAACCGAATAGGTGATTATGGTGTAAAAGCGATGTATTATAAACAATCACTCAGGAAACGCATATTATTACTTAATTTAATTGGGAGTTTAGCACAAATGGGAACGACTATTGTTTTTGGAATTGTAGGTTTATTATTATTTATTTCCAAATATGATATAGCAATTTCAAATCAAAACATTTTTATATGTATTAGCAGTATTATTGTAATTGGTATTTTGATGTTTTTTATTCGAAAATCACTTCAGGTTAAAGGCGTATTTTTATCTAAAATTATAACGTTTACAACATCTATAAAAAAAGCTATTCATTTAAAAAATGAGATACTATCCATATTTAGATATCTTATTTTTTCTTTTCAATATTATTATTTATTAATATTATTTGGAGTAGACATTACTTATTTTGAAGCTATGACTGTTATTAGTTCAATGTATTTGTTATCATCTATAATTCCTACTATTTTTATTTTTGATGCAGTTATAAAAGGGAGTGTTGCTTTATATCTGTTTAGTTTTTTAGGAGTTAATGAATTTATTATCTTGAGTATTACTACTTGTATGTGGCTATTAAATTTTGCTCTACCAACTGTTTTCGGAACCTTTTTTGTTTTGACCTTTAAGTCTACAAAGGTTTTTAACAAAGCTATTAATATAAAATAGTAAGCTATGCTCTTTGTATTTTCAGGTGTTACTTTCTTCTATTTATTTCTAATTATAAGTTTAATTGTTGGCTTTAATAAGGTAACTCCATTTACCACTAGTTCTTTTAATTCAAAAACTTATTTCTCTATAATTATTCCGTTTAGAAATGAGGCTGCAGTTTTACAAAATTTATTGGTTTCACTTAATCATTTACAATATCCTAAAGAGGATTTTGAAATTTTATTAATTAATGATAATTCTACTGACAATTCTGTCGAAATTATTGAGCATTTTAAAAAAGAGAATCCCAAATTAAACATTACTATTTTAAAAAATAAAAGGCTTAGTAATGCTCCTAAAAAAGATGCTATTACTACGGCTGTTTCCATTGCAAAATACAGTTGGATTATTACTACAGATGCCGATTGTGAGTTTTCTTCACAATGGTTAAAAACCGTAGATAATTTTATACAGCAACAATCTCCAAAAATGATTATTGCTCCTGTTATATATAATTCTAATAATTCATTTTTAAAATTATTTCAAGCTTTAGATTTTTTAAGTCTACAAAGTGCTACTATTGGTAGTTTTGGACTTAAGCGTCCTTTTTTATGTAATGGTGCTAATTTTATTTATCAGAAAGAATTATTTACAAATCTTAATGGATTTGAAGGGAATACAAAAATTGCAAGTGGTGACGATATTTTTTTAATGGAAAAAGCAATTACTAAGCATCCTAACGATGTATTATATTTAAAATCTACAGATGCTATAGTAAGTACAATACCTCAGCCTGATTTTAAATCTTTATTATATCAGCGTATGCGTTGGGCTGCAAAAACTTCGGCATATCATAATGTTTTTGGAAAACTTGTTGGATTACTCATATTTTTAATGAATGGAGTTGTTATAATCGGTTTGTGTTTTTCTATTGTCGGGATCTTAAATTGGTTTATGCTTGCTTATATGCTTGCCATAAAATTTATAATAGATTATATTTTCATCTATAAATCTGCAAAACTATTTAAGCAAATTCCTTATTTAATTGCCTACCCAATAAGTGCTATTTTGTATCCTTTTTTTAGTGTATTAGTGGTAATTCTGACTGTGTTTTTAGATTATAAATGGAAAGGGCGCTTCTTTAAAAAATGAAGTCTAGTTAATTTTTTATAATTTTACATAGACCCAAAATCTATTTCTTATGAAAAAGCACATTATTTTAATCGTATTTGCTGTATTTTCAATTAGCTTTTTATCTTCTCAAGAATATTATACTGTAAATGGAAAAAGCTTAGAATTAAAAACTGAAGCTAAAGGTACTATTGACTTACTTTGGAATATTATAGATCGTCAATATCGTTATTTTGTTAGAAAAAATGATATCATTACCGAGTTAACAAATACAAAAGGAAATACTAAAAAATTTAAAGAAGAATACAAAGTTGTATTACAACAATTAAGTTCAGATCAAAATTTAGATATAAGTAAAGTCAATTTTACTTTAACTAGCTTAAGGCGCTTTATAAATAAATATAATTTAGCAACTAATACTAGTTATTCTGCTATACGTAATGATACAAAGCTTAAAACACAACTTTTATTATTTGGTGGTATTACCAATAATGTTTTTGTTGTAAATCCTAGTAATGTAGTTACTCCTTTTTTTGGAGCAGAAATCGAATTATTTACAGAGAATCGTTTCTCAAATCACGCAGCTTTTTTTAATGTTAGACATGTATTTGAACAAGATGATTTTGACTATTCCGAAACGCAATTGGCTTTAGGTTACCGTTATCGATTTATAAACACATCAAAATTTAATATTTATGGAAACGTAAATTTCCTTACTTATAGTTATGTCGACACAACTGTACAACTGGAAGAAAATATGTTTACAGAGCGTTTAAGTGATGGAAATATTGATTTCCCTTTTATTATTGGCTTAGGTGCAGATATAAAATTAAGCTCAAAGAGTTTTATAACTTTAGCTTACAATGAGATTTTTGCTTTATTTGAAGAGAGTTCTGATAACTTTCCTATAGACTTTGCGATAGGTATAAAGTTTGCTCTATAGTTAGTTTACTTTAACTACTACTGGGAGTTTAAATTCTGTTTTTACTTCTTGACCTCTTTTTATGGCAGGGAGTATTTTGGGCAGGTCATTTAAACTATTTTCTAACAATTTATTAATATTAGGGACTTGGGCTTTGGTTAAGCTATCACTTTGTATCTGTTGAATGCTAATTGCTCCTGTCTCAGAAATTAAAAATTTAATGAGAATAGTATCGTTAATTGTTTCTGTTACCACAACTACTTTTTTATTCAAATAGGTTGTAATGTGTTTAGTAATTGTATTTTGAAAACATTGTTTTCTTTCAATTTTAGTTGAAGCAGAGCTGCAAGAAGAAAAATTTGGATATTCATCAACTTCGCTCCAATTAAAAGTCTTTAACTCTTCATTAATGATATCTTCGGGATACACCTTTTTCTTATCGAAATAATCGCAAGATGATATGCACAAGAATATGAGAATAAGTTTTAGATACTTCATCAATTAAAACTAAAACTGAAAAGTAATTTTTTTGAGATCGAAAAACAAGTTTAGATCTGTTTTTAATCTTCTATCTTAAGAAACTTCTCTTCTTTTAATTTACTTAATTTACTCTGAGCAAAAGTTAAATATCTTGATTTGGGGAATTTTTTTATAAACTCTTCGTAAGCCTTAATTTTTGCATCAACATCTTCATAGTATACTTCTTTTAACAATACTAATCTAAAATAGGTGAAAGCGTTTCTAGGGTTTTCTTTAATTGCAATCTGCAAAACCTCAATGGCTTCTTTATATTTTTTCTGACTACTATATACCCCAGCCAATTTTAAGTACTCTCCATCCAAAGGTCTATCTAATATTTCTATTGCTGCTTTCATATATTTTTCAGCATTTTTATAATCATCTTCATTATTGTACAATAGTGCTTGTTGCTCGTAAGCTTGACCCAAAGCAAACATGTTTTCAGGACTTTTAGGATCTAGATTTAATGCTAAAACACCATACTCTATAGCTTTTTCAAAATTATAAACCTTTATATAAATCTCTCTTAGTTTTTCGTAAACAAATAGTGTTCTTTCATCTAATTCTACTAGTTTTTCAAACCATTTTATAGATTTATGATAATCTTCTTTCCAATAAAAATTTTGTGCTTTTAAACTTATTAATTCTTTATTATTTGCATATGATTTTAGTCCAATATCAATAAAATCATCTACTGTTTTATGATGTCTTTTAATTAAATGATGCTTAGCAATTCTAAATATTGCTTTCTGATGTGTACTGTCTAAACGAAATGCTTTTAAAAACCGATCTTGAGTTGTAGAGTCTTTTAATTTCTCTAGAACCAAACCAAGTTCGTAATGGTAATTAGGATTGAGGCTATCTGTAACTACAAGCGTATAAAAAACATCCGAAGCTGCTTTATATTGTTTGATCTTGTTTAGCAGTTTAGCATATTCAAATTTAAATAATGTATTATCAGGATTTGCTTTAACACTATATTCATAATTTAATAAAGCTTTATCATAATTTCCTAATGCGATATAGGCTTTTGCTATTTTATCATAAACATCTGCTTTATTCGTATGATCTTGATACGCTTCAATAGATTTTGAATAGTAACCTTTAGCATACAAGTCGTTTCCAAGTTCTAAAGCCGAAGACTGAGCTTCGGCTTTATATAACGTAATTAATAATATAAAAAGTATTATGTATTTAATCATGTATTTGAAAAATTATTGGTAAAGCATAAGGTACAATTACATTTTCACCTTGATGCTTACCTGGTTTCATTTTTGGTAACGACTCGATCACACGTTCTGCTTCTTCTTCAAGTTCTAGATGTGGTGCTCTTGATCTAATTTCTGTAATATTACCGTTTTCATCAATCTTAAAAAAGACATGAATCTTTTGCCTTCCAGATAACCCTAGTTTTTTTCCTAAATTAAGATTAAAATTTTTATTTACATGAGATGCTATTTTATTTGATAAACATTTTCGCTGAGCTTCTTTATCTAAACCTTCACATCCAGGAAAAACAGGAACTCTATCTATTTTTGCAAAAGGTACTTCATCTTCTTCATAAGACTCTGTTTCTAATTTTTCTTTAGAGTTTTCATTTTTAAAATCTGCAAATCCTAAATAATAAATCAACCCTTTATCTTCTTCTTTAAATCCTTCCAATTTATTATAACCATCAGGAACTTGTTCACTTGTATTATGTATTGTATGACTTATTCTATCAGGGCTAATTGTAACCCATTTCACATAATTTGGGTTAGCTCTTAAAAAAACATTCATTTTTTCATCATTCTCTTTAAACGGTGCCATTAATTCATCTATGTTATTACGGGATTCACTATTAATTAGAACTGAAAAATTAAGCTCACTAATAGTAGCCAGTATCTCCTCTTCTTCTAATACAGTTTCTTTTTCACAAGAAGTATATAATAACATTCCAAACACCATAGGGATTAGTAATGCGTATTTAAATTTTAAAATTTGGTTTGACTTTGTTTTACTTAACATGGTAATCCGGTTTTTAATTAATGATTGTTTAAAAAATGTATTTGTAAAAGAGAAGTTTTTTGTTTCAAAAACTTGAGATAATAAATTTTGATAATACTCTGCTTTACCTTGTAATTCTATTGCTTTTGCATCTGCAGTATATTCATGCAATGCTGTCATTTTTTTTTGATATAAATAAATTAAAGGGTTAAACCAGAATACAATTCGTAATACTTCAAAAAACAACAAATCGAAAGTATGCTTGTGTTTTACATGAACTATTTCATGGTTTAGAATAGTAGATTTATCCTCTGTTTTAATAAACTCTCCTAAAAATATGTAATGAAAAAACGAAAATGCAGCATTACTATTTATAAGTTTTACAATTAGTAAATCCCCTTTCCATTGTGTCGGATTTTTATAAACTAAAAACAACAATCTAACAAGTTTATATATAAAGATTACTGCTGTGATCACTATTCCTACATAAAATAACAGTTCCCAACTAAAAGTGAATCCAGTTGTAGTGTTATTTACATTTGATAGTGGACCTGTAAGTTCTATAGACTGCTCTCCTAAAAGCACTTCAGGTAGTGCGATAACAAATTGTTCTGGAATTACAGATTTAAAACTATCTACTTTTATAAACGGAAGGATTATAGATAAAGCAGCAGTAGACAATAAATACACCCTGTTCCAATTAAAAAAAGTTTCTTTTTTCAAGAACACATCATACACTATCAAGAAAAATAATTGAAATGCGATGGTTTGTAATATATAATGCAACATAACTATTCTTTTTTATTGATTTCTTTTAAAATAGATTCTAACTCATTTAAACTAATATCATTTTTCTTAGCAAAAAAAGACACCATACTTTTAAATGAACCTTGAAAATAGTTATCTACCAATTTGTTGATTGACTGATTACTATATTCTTGTTTTTGTATCACAGGAAAATATATATGTCCTTTTCCTTGTTTTTCGTAATCCACAAACCCCTTACTCTCTAATATGCGTACAATAGTGGATACTGTATTATAGGCAGGTTTAGGTTCTGGAAATTCAGATATAATTGCTTTTACATTGGCTTTTTTTAGTTGCCATAAAATTTGCATAATATCCTCTTCTGCTTTAGTTAATTGCTTCATATTATTTCCCAATTAGATTGGTAATATTTTTAGTTAAACATCTATTTATGAGATACTGAAACAAGTTCAGTATAGCAAAATGAATCGTAATTCATTTTGCTAATATAACTAAATAATTAGTTTAAACTAATTATTTAGTTTAAAAATGTAACATTTAACATTTCTATGCGTCCAACAATTAAATTCTAAAATGGATATCCTCTTAATTTTTGTGGCAGCTTTATTTATGATTCTTGGTATCATAGGAAGCTTTTTACCAATTCTTCCTGGGCCTATAACCAGTTGGGTAGGGTTACTTATACTTCATTTTACAGAAGCTATTCCAATGAATTGGACTTTTCTTGGTATTACTTTGGTTATAGCTATTATTATATGGATTCTGGATTATATTATCCCAGCCATGGGTACCAAAAAATTTGGTGGCTCCAAATACGGTATGATTGGTACTTCTGTAGGTTTAGTTGTAGGTTTACTATCTCCAATTCCTGGAGGTATTATTATAGGTCCATTTTTTGGTGCATTTGCTGGAGAGCTAATTAATAAAGCTGATTCTCAAAAAGCTTTAAAAGCAGCATTTGGTTCTTTTCTAGGGTTTTTAACATCTACACTATTAAAGTTTATTACAGCGCTAATTTATTTAGGTTTATTTATTGGAAAAGTAAGTGATTACAGTGGGGTAATTTTTTAAAAAGTAAAGCCCTACAACTTTACATTATGCGCTTATGCTTAGTTATAGGACCTTAGAATGAATTGCTATTAATTCAACAATTAAATTAGAGGGATTAATTAATTTACTGTTGATGTTATAACAAATATAACTTTACAAATTGATTTTCTTTTGCGGTTATAACTCCAAATTGGTAAGGTAAAACCGTACTTTTTAGGTTTTACTACTATTTCGAGAAGTTTTAAAATTTAAAGTTTAACGTATTTAAATAAGAAAAGTATGTCTTTTATTTAAATAAAGCCCTTCTCTTTAGCCTCTTTTAACAAGGTTTCGTCCTTGCCATCTTCAATAGAGAACAATAATTTAAGCTGTTTTTTTCGTTTTTCTATACCACTCATAGACAAACCTACATGGTTTGTTAAACTCTTTGTTTTTATACCCTGAGACAACAAGTACAATATTTTCCTGCTAATATCATCCAGTTGTATATTGGTCGTTACAGAAGCTCTTAAAAAGTTAATTACTGTAACACTATAATAAGGTGGCTTTGTTTGGATTTGCTGAAAAGCATCAGCCAATTCACGAGAGGTTAAGTCACTCTTAATTAAAAAGCCTTCAGGGTTAATTTCTTTTATAATATTGTGTACTCGATACGATTCATTAAACATCGTAAGGATTATAATTTTTGCTTTTGGTAAATACTGTCTTGCTATTTTAGCAAGGTCAATACCAGAAGTTATTAATCCGTCTTTAGATGGAGGCAAGCTAATATCGAAGAAAATCATATCGTAAGGGATAGAACCTCCTGAGCTTTTAATCATTTCGTTAGCCAAGTCACAATTAGTAGCAATATCTATTTGCAATTCCTGATCTGCTGCCTTTGTTGCTTGTAATGTATTTTTATAGCCTTCAATGATCATAGGGTGATCATCGACCATTAATATTTTTAATTTTTGTGCCATTAAGTTACTAATTAAGGGGGATTGTTATAGTTATAATTGTACCTTCATTAATCACCGAGTCTATATTAACTTTCCCTCCAAAGTCTTTTACTCTTGCATTAATGTTTTTTATTCCTATTCCTTTCTTAGCTTTTTCTGTATTAAATCCAATACCATCATCTCCAACAGTTACTAAAATTACACCTTTTTTTAATTGAAACCCAATATTTATGTAACTAGCTTTTGCATGTTTATAAATATTTTGCATAGTTTCTTGTAACATTCTGTAAATGTGAATTTTATTTTTATTGGTAACCTCATCCCAATTTATATGGGTATCATCAGTAAAATGATATTCTAACCCATAAGCTTGAGTTTGGGTCTCGATAAGTGTTTTTACAATATCTATAAAACTGGTACCTACAATAAAATCTGCATTTAAATCGTGAGAAATTTTTCTGATCTCCTGCTCTATGGTTTGTAACTCGTTAATATATTTTTCTCTGTTTTTTACAGCATCATCTGTATGCACCATATTTAAACTATCTAAACTTAAGCGTGTCCCGAATAGACGCCCTAAAATACCATCGTGTAACTCTTGGGAGATTCGTTTTTTCTCTACGGTACGCCCTTCCTCAATTTTATCTTGTTGTACCAACATTAAGTTATAAATCTCTTCATTTGCTTGCTGTTGGGTTTGTGCAAATTTTAATTCTCTATTTTTATTACGTTGCGTAATCACCACATAAACTAAGGCAAGCAAAGCAAATAACCCAATTGAGAGTATTAAAAATAATAAACGTTCTTTAGAGAGAGTGGCATTATCTGCTTCTAACTTATCTGTTTCATAGTCTATTCTTACAAATTTATCTCGATAAGCACGTTCTCTTTGCAATAAACTATCACTTAACACTCTATGTTCATTAAGATATTCTATCCCTTCATCTCCTCCTTTAATTCGTGACATTAATATTAAAGATTCTAAAAGTGTTTCATTAGAGTTAAGCTCTCTAGCTAACTTTAAAGCTTGATTATTATAATAAAATGCTGAATCTTTTTCATTTTTACTTAAAAAATATTCTGCTAAACTATTACTAATCCCCATAGTATTAACTTGATCTTGAATACTATCATTTAACCTATAAGATTCTTTTAATAATTCATAAACTTCTATACTATTATCATTTTTATTAATTAATCTAGTATAAGCTAAATTATTTAGAATTTTTATATATGTACTAGGATTAAATTCAAATAAGTTTTCGTCTTTTAATAATTCATTATAAAGAGAAATTGATTTGTCATATTCTCCATTTTTTTTGAAAGCTCTGGACAAATTTAAGTTAGTAGATAAATTGTAATAATAATTATCAGAGATTTTATTACTATATTTTAAAGATTTATTGTGATATTCTAATGCTCTCTCAAAATCTCGCAATTCCAATGATATAAACCCAATTAAATTATGTAAAGACCATAATGTATCTAGATTGTTTTCGGTTTCTGGAAGTTTTTCTATTAATTTAATAGCTTCAAAAGCATTAATTTCTGCACCTATATAATCACGTTCAGACTCTTGAATATGTGCCATATTTAATAGAACTTCTCCTTGATTTCTATTATCTTTTAATTTACTATATAATTTAACTGCGTTAGAATAATAAAAATAAGAGCTATCATTTTTTGCTTCGGTAGAATAAAACCATCCTAAGTTATTATTTGCTGAAGCTAGCGCAACTGTATCATTTAACTTCTCAGAAAGCTCTAAGTTTATAAAATTTACTTTACCAAATTCTTTATAATTCTGCTGATTTAAGTGCAACCTTGCCAAATTTCGATAACTTCTTAATACAATTGAATCTTCGTTTGTCCTTTTAGAAAACTCAACCGCACTTTCTGCATAAGAAAGTGCTAATATTTTTGATAAACCTTTATCTCTTGACAGCTGTATTAGAATGGATATAGTGTCTGACTCTTTATTAATAGATCTATTTTGTCCAAGTAGAAAACAGCTTTTTAAAAGTAGTATTAAAATTAATTTTGTTTTGATCTGCATTAGAGAATTAGTATTATTCTCAAATTTATAATATTTTGTTATAGAAAAAAATTAATTAAAATATCTTCAATACATAAAAAGGTCTATAGTTAAAAAACTATAGACCTTTTTATGTATTCTTAACACGTAAATTATCTAAGAATCTTGTTGACTAGGCAATTTCATCTTTCCATTCTTTAAATCATTTGCAACTTCAATTTCATTTTTATCAATTTGATAAGTATCATCAATTTGTGGTTTAACATCATAAGTACTTCCAGATACAGTTAAACAAAATACGACTAGTAATAATAAAGCTTTTAGGGTTTTCATAATATTAGATTTTAGTTGTTATACAATTTGTGTGTTTATTAATGTTTTGGGTACATTAATAGCTTTTAGAAATTGCGAGGGAGCACAACGGACTAATATTTATAAAACACCAATAGGCGAGTTATTTTTTAATTTAAAAATGAGGGAATCCAATTCTTTATAAAAAAATTGAATATTAGGGAATGGATTAATAATTACCTTTAAAAAGCATTTGTAATTCTTGGGGCTTAAGAAAGGACTGTAAACTTATCTCTAAGTCGTACAAGGTTATTCAAATAATCGATGAAATACATAAAAATACGATTAAAAACATTTATATATATATTTTCTTACCTATAATGTGCATTTATTAACACCTTATCAACAATACAACTATTGCTTTTTTTTAATTCTTAAGTTACTGTTTATGAGCTACAATGAGCTTTTTTAATTAAAATTTAAAAAAGCTCATTTATATCAAAAAAAGAGTTATTGAATATACTTTCAATAACTCTTATAAACCAACGAACGGAAATGTCGATTTTAATTGTACGTCTTACTCAACTTCTCCCAGTTCTTATCTGCCACCGATACTAACTTATTATGATTCTTCTCTGCTAACCATAATTGTTGTGCATCTAATTCTAAAGTGTATAGGTATAAGAAGTATTTACCATCTTTTACAATAAACTTATTTGGGTCTGGTCTGAACTTCGCTCCTGCATACGTCCCAAAGGCACAGAATCCTCCATACTGGGGTACATATCTCGCCGGGTTCTTATCAAATGCTTTCTTCTGATCTGCCGATGTGAAGTAGTATGATATCTTCTTGTATTCTGATTTAAATTGTTGCTTCCCTTTTTGTGCTATTCCTAAATCTAAATACGATACCGGGCTATATCCTTGTAATGCGATATTACTATTGTCTATATTATTTGCTTTCTTGTCTTGTGCAAATACGGTTGTGCTTACTACTAAAGCTAACCCCAAAATTGTTGTTTTTATTAAATTCTTCATCTCTTTTTATTTACTTTATTATTTTCCTTGTTGTTTTTATTACTCTGCGTTAAAGTATTCTTCTTGTACGACTTCTCCGTTTTCATTCCATACTCTTCGAATGATCTCATGCCAGTAGATCTTACTGTCATCTTTCATGTTAAAGTCAAATGTGAATTCTGAAGCGGATACATTTCCGTCTACGATAGTGTGATGATGGGTAATGCCATTTACTGCTGCTATTGCACCTGCAAAGCCTTCCATCTTTTCGATCATCGCTTGCTTTCCTACAGTTCCACCGCCACCATAGTCTGATGTGTTAGCGTCTTCTGCAAAAAATTGCTTTACGGCATCTACTATTGCGCCTTGTGATACAATAGCATCCATTTTTGTTGCCTGGTCTTTGATATTCATCTTTATTATCTTTTTAGTGATTAAACAAATTTTGTTTTGTAATTACACCGCAAAGATCAATGAGAATAATTCCTTATTTGATACAAAAAACACGCAAAATATTGCACTATTTTATTTTAAGAAAGTCGTTGGAGGAGCTCCAACATAATGAGAGAAAAATGAAGTAAAATGATTGGGTTCGTCAAAGCCTAACTGAAACGCAACATCCTTAACCTGTTCGTTTTCTTTAAGCATTTGTTTGGCGCTATGAATAATTTCACTACGAATTAATTGCCCGAGTGACACACTCATTTTTTGTTTTACTTTTTTAGAAAGCGCTTTAACACTCATATTCATTTTATCTGCGTAAAACTGCAAAGAATGCTCTTCTTTATGAAACGTCTTTAAGAGGTCAATAATATTTTGAGAAAACAGATCTCGATTTTCATAATCAAAATTTTCTCTAAATTCTTTTGGAGTTTGCCCTAGCGAGTTTTTAAAAACACGGTTAAAATAAGCAGGATCTTTAAACCCTTTATCGTATGCTATTTCTTTAATACTTTTATTTGAGAAAGCCACATCTTTCTGACTCTCAATAAGTAGTTTTTGATGTATTAGCTTATTAACGGTAACACCTAATTTATCTTTTACTAAAGATTGAACATTAAAATTATTTGTAGTTATAGCATTTACAAGCTTAGCACTATTAATATTATTAGAATACTCCTGGTCGATAATATCTTTTACATCAAAAATAATTTGATACTCGTCCTTGTCTGCATGGAAAGGGTTTTGCCAGTACCATTGCTCGGTAGAAACATCAATAATATTACTAGCTTCAGGGTTAAATACACTTTGCGACAAAAACTGTTGGCAGTCAAAACATTCGTTAAAATCAATATAGCCTAAAGAAATAAGGTGTTTAAATAATATTCTGACATCTTTAGATCTGAACATTATTTCATCAGGAAAATCGATAAAACGAACAACAAAATCATCCGACAAAAACTTTATATACTGGCCTTTCTCTAAATATATAGCTTTATCCTTCCAGTTATGATAGTTTTTAAAATCAACTTGAATATTACCCGATCCCTCAAGAATATGAATCAGAGTATATTTATTAATAAAATATACCTTATTAATTTCGGCATTTATTTTATTGACCATAAATAATGGTTGGTTATCTTTTTATTTTAAACGCAAAGTTAACATTTTTATAAAAAAGAAGTCGTTATATTTGTAAAGATATAACGATTATTTTATGATTTCTGTAAACGAAGCATTAACTATATTAGAGCAAAACACGTTTAAATTACAAGGGTTTAAAAATATACCTGTAGTAGATGCTTTGGGATATGTTTTAGCTGAAGATGTTATATCTCCAATTAATATGCCTCCATTTAAACAATCTGCTGTTGATGGTTATGCACTTTGTATACACAATAACTTAGATTATAATCTTAAAGGCGAAGTAAAAGCTGGAGACAACTACAATCCAATATTAAATACTGGTGAAGCCATACGCATTTTCACAGGAGCTCCAGTTCCAGAAACAGCAAATGCTGTTGTAATGCAAGAAAAAGTAATGGCAACTGAAGAGGTATTACATTTAAAAGAAGCTATAAATCAAAATCAAAATATTCGCCCTCTTGGAGAACAAACAAAAAAAGGAGCAATTGCCTTAACCTCTGGCACACGTTTAACCTCGGCGGGCATTGCTTTTTTAACATCTCTAGGGATTACAGAAATTAAATGTTACGAAAAACCATCAATTGCAATAGTGGTTACAGGTAACGAATTAGTTTCTTCAGGGCAGCCTCTTAATTATGGACAAATTTACGAGAGCAATGCTACTATGTTGTTTTCAGCATTAAAAAGCTTAGGATATATTCATACAACAATTTATAAAGTAGATGATAACTATCAAAATACTGTAGATACATTGCAAAATGCGATTTCAAAAAATGATGTGATTTTAGTATCTGGCGGAATTTCTGTAGGAGATTACGATTTTGTTGGGAGTGCTTTAAAAGAATTACAGGTCGAGCAACTTTTTTATAAAGTAAAACAAAAGCCTGGAAAACCTTTGTTTTTTGGAAAAAAAGAAAATAAATATGTGTTCGCATTGCCAGGGAATCCTGCAGCAGCATTAAGTTGCTTTTATATTTATGTATACCCTACATTACAACGATTATCTGGAAATACTAATTTTGAGATAGCAAGGGTTAAGGCAAAGTCAACATTAACATATACTAAAAAAGGAGAGCGTGCTCAGTTTTTAAAAGCAACTTATAATGATGGTAATGTTACCATTTTAGAAGGTCAAAACTCATCGATGTTACACACATTTGCTATTGCAAATGCTTTGGCTTATATCCCTGAGGATCTTTATAATGTTAATATTGATGATCCCCTGGAAGCCATTATACTCCCTATAAACTAATACTAAATATGAACTACAAGATCAAAAGCAGAATTTGGATTGAAGCAGATGGAAACATATTGTTAGGAGAAGGTCGTGTACGCTTATTAAAAGCTATAGGCGAAACAGGTTCGCTTACTAAAGCAGCTAAATCTCTGGAGATGTCTTATAAAAAAGCTTGGGGATTGGTTGATGCTGTAAATAAGCGTGCTAAGGAGCCTGTAGTAGTGACGAGTACTGGTGGCAAAGGTGGCGGTGGCGCTGTGCTTACCACTCATGGGCAACATTTGGTAAATACTTTTGAAAACATTAATAAAAATTGTTGGCAGTTTTTAGATAATGAAGCTTTAAAAACTAATTTTTCATAAAAAAGATTTTCAATCAAATTGAAAAATAGCATGAAAGATAAAAAAGACATAACAGGTATAATTCTCGCAGGAGGACAAAGCTCAAGAATGGGAACCGATAAAGGGTTACTCCATTTTAAGAACAAACCTTTTATTTTATATAGTATTGAGGCTTTAACACCTTTGGTAAATGATATTATTATCGTAAGCAATAATCCTGATTATGATATTTTTAATCTCAATCGCGTTAACGACGCTATTGAAAATGCAGGGCCATTAGCAGGCTTATATTCTGGTTTATTGCATTCTAAAACGGAAGACAATTTGGTACTTAGTTGTGATGTCCCGCTAATAAACAGTACAGTTTTAAATATAATTGCTGATAATTTAGAGGATGAATTTGATGTTGTTCAGGTAGAAAGCAAAGGTAAATCAATGCCAATAATTGCCGCTTATAAAAAACGATGCATGTCTAAATGTTTAGCTTTATTAGATGATGGAGAACGACGTCTTCGCAATGCTGTAAAACAGTTTAAGACTAAGACTATTCCACTAGAATCTGACTTGCATTATTGCACAATGAATATTAACACACCAAATGAATTAGAAACCATTAAAATTATAAACGTGTGACCATAACTATTAAATATTTCGGATTGCTTTCAGAAGTCACTCAATGTAATGAAGAGGTTATAGAATGCACAAAAACTTCTATCTCGGGATTACTAAATATCCTTTTTAACAAGCACCCTGAGTTAAAACATAAAGATTTTCAAGTTGCTCAACATCAAGAAATAGCTTCAAAAGAAGATCTTATCTCTAGTAATGAAATTGCATTATTACCACCTTTTGCAGGTGGATAAATTAAATTATAAATGAATAGATATAGCAGACATATTTTGCTTCCAGAAATCGGACAATCTGGACAAAACAAAATCTCTAATGCCAAAGTGTTGGTTATTGGATCTGGTGGGTTAGGTTGTCCTATTCTACAGTATTTAACTGCAGCAGGAGTTGGCACTATCGGGATTGTTGATTTTGACAATGTGGATATCACCAACCTTCAACGTCAGGTTTTATTTGGCGAATCTTCTTTAGGTGATAATAAAGCATTAGCTGCAAAAAAGCAATTACAAGATTTAAACCCTACGATTACCATTAACGCATATCCTGAGAAATTAACTTCAGATAACGCTTTAAATTTGTGCAATCAGTATGATATTATTGTAGATGGCACCGATAATTTTTCAAGTCGTTATTTAATTAATGACAGTGCTATACTTACTGATAAGCCCCTAGTTTATGGAGCCATTTACAAATTTGAAGGACAAGTCTCTGTATTTAATTACAAAAATGGCCCAAGTTATCGTTGTTTGTTTCCAAATCCGCCACAAGAAGGCACTATGCTTAATTGTTCAGAAATTGGAGTTTTAGGAGTTTTACCGGGTATTATAGGAACAATGCAAGCAAATGAAGTGCTAAAAATCATTTTAGGTTTAGGCAATACTTTAAGTGGGCAATTACTTTGTTACAATGCTTTAAATAGCAGCACTACAACACTAAAACTAAAGCGATCAGGTTCCGAAATTAAAAAGGTTCTGGATCAAAAAGAGCAGTTCATTAACATTCATAAAAATGAAATCAATTGTGAATTACCTGTTCTTGAAATCTCTATTGAAGATGCGCTTCAAAAAGAACAGCTTCAATTTATAGATGTTCGTGAATTCCATGAACAACCTAAGTTAGACGACCATTTAAATCCAATTGAAATTCCGCTAAGTATACTTCACAATCATTTAGATAAAATAAATCAAGACTCAGAAGTTGTGGTATTCTGTCAGTCGGGAATTCGAAGTAAAAAAGCAATATCTATTTTACAGGAACACAATATAAAAAATTGTTATAGTTTAAAAGGAGGCGTATTTGCTTTCTTAGAACACACAAGTCATTAATTTTAAAGATTATGAGTGATAAAAAATTGAAAAACGTTTTTAAGCATGGTGCCATTCCAGCATCATTTATAGGTGAATCTATTGCAAAACATCAATCTAAAACAGGGATTGGTGCACATAATATTTTTTTAGGTCAAGTACGCGCAGATACCATTAATAATAAAACGGTTTCCGCAATTGAGTATACAGCTTATGAAGAGATGGCCAATACAAAGTTTGCAGAAGTACGTGAAGCTACTTTTGAGAAGTTTAATTTAACCTGTATGCACATCTATCATAGTTTAGGAACTGTAAAAACAGGTGAAATTTGCATGTTCGTTTTTGTATCCTCGCTAAGACGAAAAGAAGTTTTTAAAGCGATTGAATATGTAGTAAATGAAATAAAAGATAAAGTTCCTGTATTTGGAAAAGAGATTTTTGAAGATGAAACACATCAATGGAAGGTTAATAGTTGAATCATTTAATTGTTGAATCGTTTTTTGGATAAGAACTAATAAACAATATTATATTATGTCGCATATTTTCTCTTTTGAAAAATTAAATGCATTACGCAACTCCCAGTTAAACAACTAAACGAAAAAACGGATAAACATTATAATGGTAGACATTACACATAAAACTAATACTTTAAGAATTGCAACAGCTCAGGCAATTATAAAAGTTAGCAGCATAGAAACTATTCAGGCCATACAGAACAAAACTGTTCCTAAAGGAGATGTTTTTGCAATGAGTAAAGCTGCGGGGTTATTAGGTGTTAAAAAAACTCCTGATTTGCTCCCCGATTGCCATCCATTACCAATTGAATATACAGGAATTGAATATAATATTAACGATCTAGAAATTACTATACTATGTACAATTAAAACCATTTACAAAACTGGGGTTGAAGTTGAAGCGATGCACGGAGCTAGTGTAGTAGCATTAAATATGTATGATATGCTAAAACCGATAGATAAAGGTGTTGAGATTCATCATATAAAATTACTAGAAAAGAAAGGTGGTAAATCTGATTATAAAGATTCTTTTAGAAAAGACATTACTGCTGCTGTTATTGTATGTTCTGATACTATTTCTGCAGGTCAAAAAGAAGATAAAGCGGGAAAAGCGATTATTTCAAAATTAGAAGCTTGCGATGTTTCTATTTCAGATTATATTATTATTCCAGATGAAAAAGAGATCATTCAGAATAAAGCAAAATACTATCAAGAACAGAATATAGATTTAATTATTTATACTGGTGGCACAGGTTTATCAAAACGTGATGTTACTCCAGAAGCTCTAAAACCTATCTTGGATCGTAATATTCCTGGAATAGAAGAGGCGATTCGTAGTTATGGACAAGATCGTATTCCATATTCAATGTTATCCAGAAGTGTTGCAGGCACACTTAAAGATAGTTTAGTTTTGGCATTACCTGGGTCTACAAACGGCGCCAAAGAATCTATGGATTCTATTTTTCCTGCGGTGTTACATATTTTTAGAATTTTAAAAGGTGCAAGACACGATTAATGAAACAAAAAAGTCACATATTAACAGATACTTTTAAAAGAGCACATAGCTATTTGCGAATCTCATTAACAGAGCGTTGTAACTTGCGCTGCTCATATTGTATGCCTGCAGAAGGAATTCCGTTATCTCCAAAATCTCATCTCATGAACTTTGATGAAATTTATACCATTGCTAAAACTTTTGTCGGCCATGGAGTGACCAAGATCCGACTTACTGGTGGTGAACCTTTAGTTCGTAAAGATGCAGCAAAAATTATTGAAAGGTTAGCTAGCTTACCTGTAGAATTATCTATTACCACAAATGCAGTGACTGTAGATCGTTTTATTGATGTTTTTAAAGTCAACGGCATTAAAAATATTAATGTGAGCTTAGATTCTTTAAATGCAGAAAAATTTAAAGAGATTACTCGTAGAAGTTATTTCGAAAAAGTATACAACAACATCTTATTATTAGTTTCTGAAGGATTTAATGTAAAACTAAATGCAGTTTTAATGAAAGGGTTTAATGATAATGAAATCATTGATTTTATAAACTTCACAAAAGATAATACGATTAATGTACGATTTATTGAATTTATGCCTTTTGATGGCAATAAATGGGATTTAAAGAAGATGGTGTCCTATAAAGAAGTGATGAATTATGTTAGTGATACTTTTGAAAAGAAAGATATTATTCGCTTACAAGATACACCTAACGATACTTCTAAAAACTATAAAATAGAAGGTTACAAAGGTTCTTTTGCTATTATTAGTTCTGTGACTAATCCCTTTTGTGATAGCTGCAATCGTATTCGATTAACAGCTAATGGTCAATTAAAAAACTGTTTATTTTCTGCTACAGAATCTGATCTTCTAACGCCACTTCGTGAAGGAAAATCGATTGAGCCCATTATTCAAAAAGCCATACAAGCAAAATTTAAAATGCGTGGCGGAATGGATACTATAGAAAAATTACAAGAGCCAAAATTGCATTCAAAAAATAGAAGTATGATTACTATTGGAGGGTAGTTTAATTCATTTTATCGATTTTATTGATTTTCAATAAACAGAGAGAGATTTTTTAATAACTTGGATAGCTTGAACCAACTACTTATCATAAAATGAAGAAAATATTAAGCTTAGTATTAATCATACTTATTAATATTAATTTAAATGCTCAAGAGCAAATTACTGATTTCAAATCACAAATAGGAGATAAAAGTTCTTCTCCTTCAAATTTTATTGAATTTAACGAATCTATATATTTTACAGCAACTACCGAAAGTTTTGGAAGAGAAATATGGAAAACTAATGGAAATACTGATAACGCTGTTCTTTTAAAAGATATAAATCCTGGAAATGATAATGGTATTATTTCACCAAGCTTTGTTATCTTAAATAATTTAATATACTTTATTGCTAGCGATGGTACTTCTTCAGGTGAATTATGGCAAACGGACGGAACGACTCAAGGAACTTTTAAAGTTACAAATTTCATAAATTCTAACACTTCCGGTTTAACTTTAGTAAATAACGAGTTTTTTTTTCTTACCCAAACAAGTGATTCTTCTCTACAGAGGCTATGGAAAAGCAATGGAACAAGCTCAGGAACAATTGTTGTAAAAGAAGACATTCCAGCTAGCTCTTCAGGTTATAAAGGAAAGTTAAACGATCTTTTTATGTTTAGCGTTAGAGTTCCAAGTACAAACGGATCAAAGGTTTGGAGAAGCGATGGTACAGAACTAGGAACCTATTCTCTAACGGATGCCTTAGGAGGAAATGGCTCAGGCTCTGGAGGCACTTCTTTTTTATCACAATACATTAATTTTAATAACGAATTATATTTTATTGTTAGAAGTAGTTCTATTTTTGGAACCAATAGTGTTGGGATAATGAAAACTGATGGAACTATAGCAAATACTGTTCCTGTAAAAGGAATTCATAATGGGAGTAATGCAGGAGGAACTACAGGTATTATTAATTATGGTAGTGAGATTCTATTGGACAACAAGTTATACTTTTCATTTTTTCAAAAAGATTTCAACAGACTTTTTATATGGGAAACCGATGGTACAGAAATTAATACTAATAAAATATACGATTTAAACAATAGTACTTATTTTATTCCATCCGAACTTTCAAAAAAGAATAATTCTCTTATTTTTTGTAGTGGGAATGCTTCTGGAGGAACCTCGTTATTTGATTTAAATGTAATCAATTCGATTTTAACAGAAATTAAAGAATTAGCAAATAACACTCCAAGTCCAAGATTTTTTAGCCCAACAAATAGTTTTACAAAAATAGATCAAATAAATTCTAATCAATTTTTTATTGATGTCTCTCTAGACAGATCTATATCAACAAAAATAGGTTGGGTTTCAGATTTTACAACAAGTTTTACTTCACGAGCTACTTATCTTGATCAAGTAAGATCTGTTTTTTCTTTTAATGATCTTATTTATTTTTCAAAATCATCAACAATGGAAGGTTTTGAATTATGGCGATCAGACGGCAGTCAATCTAATACTTTACTAATTGATAATATTAATAAATCTAATTTTGGTCTTTCACCTACGACAAGTATTTCCGTTTTAAACAAAAGTTTAATTTTTAATACAAATGATGGTCTTATAGGAGATGAACTATGGATTTATAACACCAATAATTCAGAATTAAACCTCTTGAAAGATATTAATATAGGGCCAAATAGTTCAACTCCAAGGGAGCTAACACTCTATAATAATAACATATTTTTTAGTGCCAATGACAATATAAATGGTAACGAGTTATGGAAAACTGATGGATCTGCATCAGGAACATTAATTGCACATAACATAAATCAAAATAACACATCTTCTATTCCGCGTTTTCTCAAAGAGTTTAATAATAGTTTGTATTTCATAGCTAGAAGAGATAATCTTTTTTATTTGTTCAAAAAAACTGAATCTGAGCTTATTACTTTGAAAGATTTAGGGCAAGATTTTAGTGGTGGAGCTATTAGTGCAACTCAATTAGAAACATCAGGTAATTATATTTATTTTTCAACTATCTCTGGCACTTTATGGAGGAGTGATGGAACTGAATCTGGAACTATTATTTTAAAAACTTTTAATGATATTGGCAAAATGATTGATGTTAATGGAACATTATATTTTCCTACATCCTCAAGTGAAACAAACGGTGAAATTGAATTACATAAAAGTGATGGTACAATCGCAGGCACCGTTTTGGTTAAAAATATTGAACCTGGTTTTTCTGCTTTTCCCACCAATTTAACTAATGTAAATGGAGTTATTTATTTTTCTGCAGAAACATCAAATGAAGGAAGAGAGTTATGGAAATCTGATGGAACTGAAAATGGAACTATCCAAGTAACCGATATCAATCCAGGAGTATCTGGTTCAATCTCTAATCCTCAGAGTACAGCAGTAATAACTTTTGCTATTGATCAAAGTTTTAATGTGTTGGAAAATGAAGTTTTTTTTAACGCAAACGACAACGTTAATGGTTCTGAGTTATGGAAATCTGACGGGACTGAATCGGGGACATTATTAGTTAAAGATATAAATAGTGGTTCAACTGGATCTAATCCTTCTGAAATGACAGTTATTAACAATGAGTTATATTTTCAAGCATACGATCAAGAAAATGGAACAGAGTTATGGAAATCAGATGGGTCAACCGCAGGAACAACTTTAATTTCGAATATCCTACCTGGAAATCAAAGTTCACTTCCTAGTAACATTCTAGCAATAGATAATGATTTATTTTTTGCTGCTGAGACTATTAATGATGGTCGACAAATATGGAAGTTTCGAAATGGGGTTACATTAAGTACTTCTGAGTTTTCAAATAATGAGTTAATTTCAATTTACCCTAACCCTGCTCGTGATCTTATACACATTAATACTAGAAGTCAGATAGATAAAATGAATATTTATGATTTAAATGGGAGGTTAATCAAAAGTTATTTTCCAACTTCAAACAGTATTGATATAGCAGAAATTAATCCAGGAATGTACTTAATGGTTTATGTAATAAACGGAACAACTAATACAAAAAAAGTAATTAAAATATAATTTAAATTAATCTGTTATAATCATCTTTGGTATCAATATCTGTCAATTTATCTTCAGAAATCATTACTGAATTAGTTTTTTCATTCTCAATCAGTTCTTTAGCGCCAAAGTCATTATTCAAATTAGATAGCTCTTTAAAATATACTGCATCAAAAATAGCAGGTACACCTTCTTTATATTTATTATAAGAAGTTGTAATAATCTTATGTTTCTTATTTAAAAAAGATTCTATTAATGTGTTTAAGTGAGTAACATCTATAAATGGTTGATCTGCTAATACTATTAAAATTCCATCAAAAGTTTTTTTTAAGCTTCGAATATATTTTGCCCCACTAGCAATCGAGCTTCCCAATCCGTTTTGCCAATTAATATTATGTATAATTTCAATTGGATAAGATTTGATTTTAGAACTCATCAATTTAATATTTGCGCCTAAAACTACAAACGTATGCTCAATATTTAATTCTAAAACTGTTTCAATAGTATGCTCTAATAAAGTGGTATGCTTCCATGGTAAAAGTTGTTTTGGAATCCCCATCCGGTTAGATGCTCCAGCAGCAAGGATTAAAATAGCTATGTTTGGTGTTTTAGTCACTGCTCTAGATTTTAATCATGAATTCCTCCCGACTTATCTCTTAATGAAATAGGTTTTTTATTTCTAATTACACTTAATATTTCTGAGATAATCGATACCGCAATTTCTTGAGGTGTTTCTGCGCCAATATCTATCCCCGCTGGTGCATAAATACAATCTAAAAACACATCATCTATTTCTGGATAATACTCTATAAATTGAGATAATAATTGCTCTCGGCGTTTATTAGCTCCTAAAATTCCTAAATAAGCAGGTTTAGTGTTTTTTAAATGTATTAGATATTTTAAATCCGATGCATAATTATGAGTCATTAATACAATAGCTGTTTGATCGTCAATTTTAGAAACATCCATCATATCTGCAACTACTGAATAAAATTTTGCCGCTCCAGGAAAGTCTTTAATTGTTTTTTGTTCTAAAGGTCCGGAAACAATTGTTACTTCCCAACCGTTTAAATTCGCAAATTGGCATAATAAAACTGCATCATGTTCTGCACCAATAATCATCAATTTAAAACACGGTGGTAACTCTTGCTTAAAAACAGATATGTCAGTTTTAGTATTCTCTATTCTATTCGAAATTAGGAATATCTTATTTTTAAATACAACTTCACTTCCTAATGCAGAATTAGACCCTTCTTCTTTTATATAACATGATTGAATATTGAACTTTATTCTATCTTTTAAAGCCAATTGAAAAGCTTCAAAAAAGTCAGTTTTAACTTCGAATTGCTCAATTAAAATATATAAAATGCCTTCACAACCTAAACGATATCTTCCATCATAGGTCATAATTTTAGACACGCCCGTTTTAAAAACTGATTCTGACTGCAACAACACTTCCTTTTCAACACAACCTCCGCTAACAGCTCCTATCATTTTGCCGTTTTCTAAAATCAACATCCTTACACCTGGTCTACGATACGATGAGCCATCAAGTGCTACAACAGTTGCCAAAACAGATTTAAGTCCGTTTTGCTTAGCAAGCAAAGCGTTTTCAACAATAGTTTTAAATTCGTGAGTCATATATTACAACAAAAAGCCTTTTCTCAAAGGCTTTTTGTTTTTATTTTAATAGTTATAAATCTTTATCCAAGAACTTTCTTAGATGCTATATTATTAATCAGTGGGAATTTTGCCACACGTTGACCAGTAGCCTGAAAAATAGCATTAGATACAGCAGCAGCAGCTGGTGGTAATGTTGGTTCTCCTAATCCTGTTGGTGCAATTTCATTTTTCACAAAATGCACATCTACCTGAGGTGTTTCTTGCATACGAATTAAACGATACTGATCGTAATTATCATATTCTGGCACTCCTTTATTAAAAGCAAAGTCACCATATAAGGCATGGCCAATACCATCAATCACTCCTCCTTTTATTTGGTTTTTTGCACCTAATGGATTCACTACGATCCCGCAATCTACTGCACAAGTTACTCTTTTAACAATAGGGTTTCCATTTTCCATAACTACATCAGCAACTTCTGCAACATGTGTGTTATGACAATAGTATACTGAGAATCCTTGATAAACACCTTCTCCAGTATTACCCCAATTCGATTTTTCAATTGCTAATTTTATAACACTTTCTAATCGTTCTGGACTATACTGTATACGTTCATCTGTTGTTCCTTTTACATTCTGCAATAAATCTAATCGCAACTGTACACGATCTATTTTCATTGCATCTGCTAATTCGTCAAAGAAATTTTGTTCAGCATAAGCTAAAAAATTTGTGTATGGTGCTCTCCAAGCTCCAGTAGTAATATTACTTCTATAATTAGCACCATCTACTTGATAGTTTTCAATGGCTCCTGCAGGGAAAAAATTTGGTATTAATCCATACATATTTCCATTTATACATGCTTCTTTTAAATGGTATCCTGTAACTTTTCCATCTTTGATTGATGCTGCAATCTTATACTTAGAAGCAGGGCGATATATCCCAGATGTCATATCATCTTCACGAGAAAACACAACTTTAACTGGTTTTTTTGCCAGATTAGATACTGCAGCCGCTTCAAGCACAAAATCACCATATAAACGGCGTCCAAAGCCACCTCCCATACGTGTCATTTCTAAAGAGATTTCACTTGGATCTCTATCTAACATTCGTGCTACTTGACGTGCCGTTCCTGCTGGAGTTTGTATAGGGCCTACTAATCTTACTTTATCTGCAGTTACATCTGCAAAAAAGTTCATAGGCTCCATGCAATTATGCGGTAAAAATGGTGCTTCATATGTACGCTCAATCACTTGATCTGCTTCTTTAAATGCTTTCTTTACATCACCATCTTTTCTTAAGGTTTCAAACTTATTTCCATTTAATAAGTTCAATAAAGTTTTATCATGAAACTCAGTATCTTCAGCTTTTGTTCCTTCAGACCAATTTGCTTTTAATGCTTTTTTACCTTTCATTGCAGTCCAGGTATTATTCGCTAAAACTGCTATTTTATTTTCAAATCGAAGAACATCAATCACACCATTAACAGCTCTAGTTTCTGTATCGTCAAACGATTCTAGAACTTGTCCAAAGGCTGGTGATCGTAATACTGAAGCATACAACATTCCTTCTTCTTTATAATCCATTCCATATAATGGTTTTCCTGTGATGATTTTATCAATATCAACGTTACTTATATCTTGACCGATAATCGTAAAGTCTTTTGGTGATTTTAATGTTACATCTTCAGGGACTTCTAATAAAGCTGCTTCTTTAACCACCTCACCATAACCTAACTTATCGCCATTGGCATTCATAATTACACCCTCTTTAGTAGTACATTCTGAAGGAGACACTCCCCATTTTGCAGCAGCAGCATTTACCAACATTTGCCGTGATGTAGCTCCTGTTTGTCGCAATGCATTCCATCCTTGTCTTAACGACTGACTTCCTCCTGCCACTTGCCTAGTATAGTTTTTAGTATCTAATACTCCTTGAGCTACATAAACATCACTCCAAGCTACATCTAACTCTTCTGCAATAATCATTGGCATTGATGTTTTTACGCCTTGGCCAATTTCTGGGTTAGGTGAAAAAATCGTTACTTTTCCTTCATCAGAAATCTTGATAAAGGCATTAAAATCGTTGAAATTTAGTTGACTGATATCTACTGGTGCTTTCACATCTGAAGCACAGGCATTAAACAAGTTAAAACTAATAAGCATTCCGCCTCCCGCTAGTGCTGAAGTTTTTAAGAATGATCTTCTACTAAAATTCATTTGTTTTGAAGGTTCCATTTTATCTTTCTTATTAGGTTAATTTATTTTATCTGCTGCAACTTTTACTGCTTTTTGAATACTATTATACGATGCACAACGGCAAATGTTACCGTGCATGGCGCTCCTAATTTCCTCTTCCGTTGGGTTTGGATTTCTATTTAAAAATGAAGATGCCGTCATAATCTGTCCAGCTTGACAGTAACCACATTGTGGCACATCAATTTCCTTCCATGCTTGTTGTACTGGATGGGAACCATCTTCAGAAAGTCCTTCTATAGTCGTAATTGCTAAATCTTCTGCTGCCGAAACTGGAAGCACACAACTACGTGTTGCTGTACCATCTACATGAATTGTACATGCTCCACATTGAGCGATACCACAACCAAATTTAGTCCCTACAAGACCAACATGATCTCTTAATACCCATAGTAAAGGTGTATCTGCATCGGCATCTACAGTATGGGATTTACCATTAATGTTTAACTGAAAAGTTGGCATATTTAAATGTTTTAATTAATATATTTAACCAGAAATAGCTATGCAGAATGCATAGGGTTATAAAAATACTAAAAAAAGAACATATCGTCTTTCTTTAATAAAGAATTAACTTTTATAAATGAGTTCTGTATATTTATTCTATACAATTAAAAGTACAATATTAGTTTAAGCGAAAATATAGCTTATAATTTATTGCTCTAATAGTCCATCATCTAACCATTTTATAATAATATCAATATCAAGCTCTGGCATTCTTCCAGCTGGAGGCATAACTCCTGGTTGCCCTGTTTGTCTATCTATCCTATCAATAGTACCATTAATGTTATCTCTTGCAGTCGAAAAAGTAGAAATGTCCAAACCTCCTTCTAAGTTTAATGGATTATGGCATGACGTACATCTTTGATCATAAATAGGTTTTACATGTTCATCGTATGTTATTGTTTCTCCATTTTCTATAGGATTGTTGGGATCAATATCAGATAAATCACTAAAACTATCATGCCTACATGCTGAGAATAGAATAAAAATAGTGATTAACGTAAATACTTTTTTCATTTGAGGTAAATTTTAAACTGCCATAATTTAAAAATAAATATTTATTTTCATAAAGGATTATTTATAATAATAACAATTTTATTGTCACTTTATCTAAAATTTTTGCGATTTTTTTATTTAAATCGCATTTTTATATCGTTTTCTTAATATATATTTTATTATATTAACGTATTGACATCAATATACAAAAAATACAATGCTTAACAAGCATTTTTTACTTAGCTTGATATAGATTAAATTAAATGGAGTAAATATGAAGACGAAGTTGTTATATAATTTATATACGTTTAATTTTTAAGCAATAGCAGGTTTTTTTAAATCAGAAATTATATGAAATTTTCAAAAAAGATTGGATTAGTATTTTTATTTATAGCTATCTTATTTTTTGTTGCTTATAAAATAATATATAAAAGCCATAGAAATATTGAGCAGGAAAAAGCATCTTTTACGATTGTTAATTCTAATATTTTACAAGAATTTAATACGGATGCTAAAACTGCTAATGCAAAATATGCCGATAAAACAGGGATTGTTTATGGCAAAATAACTGAAATTGATAAACAAGGGATTACAATTAATGATTATGTATATGCCCAATTTGAAAATATAAATTCATTCTCCATTAAATTAGGAGATACTATACAAGTTAAGGGAAGATGTATTGGTTATGACGAATTATTAGAGATCGTAAGATTTGATCAATGCTCTATTATTAATTAAATACTTTTCCTATACTAAAAACCAATTAACGCTTATTCAAACCAACATTATGATAAGATTTTTTTTAATACTTTTTTTATTGTTTTCATTACCATCGCTTGCTCAGGAAGAAGATGATTTGTTAAATGAATTAGATTCAGAAATAGAAGTTGATCAAAAAGTAACTTCTGCCTTTAAAGGATTAAAAATTGTTAATCTAGAGTCCACAAAATTAGCTGCTAAAAAAGATTTATATTTTGTTATTTCTCATCGTTTCGGTTCGGTAAGTGGAGGCGCAAAAGAGTTTTTTGGGTTTGATCAATCAACAATACGATTTAGTTTAATATATGGTCTTACAGATTGGCTTACCGTTGGAGGTGCCAGAAGTTCTTTTCAAAAAACTTATGATGTTAATTTAAAATATCGATTTATTCAACAAAAAAAGGAAGGGTTTCCTTTAACCATAGTCGGGTTTAGTGCTGCATCTGTCAACACTCAATTAAGTCGGGAAGATATTCCAGGTTTAGAATATATAAATCGTTTAACTTATTTATCTGAAATACTTATTTCCTCAAAAATCAGTAAATCTTTATCTCTAGAATTGGCTCCTATTTTTATACATGAAAATTATGTTGCAAACGATTTACAAAGCAATAGTCAGTATGCATTAGGTGGTGGCGGTAGAATGAAATTATCTAAGAGGTTATCATTTAATATAGACTATGTTTATCATTTTAATAGAGCACAAACTGAGGCATTTAGAAACCCTTTATCTATAGGTTTTGATATAGAAACCGGAGGACATGTATTTCAAGTACATTTTACTAATGCTCAACCTATGTATGATGCTGGGTTTATAACCAATGCCACTGGAGATTGGACAGAGGGAGATTTTTTCTTTGGTTTTAATTTATTAAGAGTTTTCTAATTTAGAATTAATAGCTCGCAATTACCTATAATTCATTAGATCCTGAATCAAATTCAGGACGACAAAACTGGAAGAGTTAAAGTAATTTTGCATTCTTCAAAAAATCAATCACTTTTTCTTCTGGCATTTCACAAGGTTTTAGAAGTTCTTTAGTTGTTGTCATATAATAATTCAAGCTAATAAAATCATTGCCTTTTAGTTCTTTTGCATATATTTTAAATGACTTTCCCTGATTAAATATTTCGTTGGTAACACCATACTTAGCATCTTTATAAATCGCTTCCGAATAACCTATAGGAATTCTTTCTATATATTTTAAAAGCATTGCCTAATTTTATAATAAAGTATTATTCCGAGCAAAGCTGGGGAATCTGTTTTATTGATTATATCAAACTAAATAAGAAACAAATTGCTTCGTCGTTTCCATTCTCGCTATGACGTATTGTTCTTGATTTAAAAGATTGCTTCGTCTCCCCGATAGTTATCTGGATTCCTCGCAATGACAATTCAATTTTAACTCAACACTTCTTTAAATTTTCCTTTACTTTTTCGGATTCGTACGGCTACTACCTTATATTCTGGGCACATTGCTTCAGAGTCGTGAATGTCTCCTGTTAAATTATTAATCATAATTTCTGGAAAATGGAATGTCGTACTTAATACTCCTGGTTTTACCTCATCTGTAATGCGTGCTTTAACATCTACTTTCCCACGAGGCGATTCTAAACACACATAATCTCCATCATTAATTAAATTCTGAGCAGCATCTTCTGGATTGACCATTAAATAATCATCTTGAAGAATCTCTTCATTTGCTGTACGACGTGTCATAGCTCCACAATTATAATGCTCTAACTCTCTATTGGTTGTTAAAATATAAGGAAAAGTCTTTCCATGTTCGTTTATTTCTTCGGTTTCTCTCCAGGCATTAAATTCAAAATATCCCTTTCCGCGTTTAAAATCAGTTTGATGCAAAATCTGTGTATCTGTTCCATCTTTAGCTACTGGCCATTGTAACCCGTTCTTTCCTAATCTATCCCATGTAATACCTTCAAAAAACGGTACGATCTGCGAAATCTCTTCTAACATTCCATCTGGTGTATAATCTGGCTGCGGATATCCCATTCTATTCATAATCTCTACAATAATCTGTCCATCTGGTTTAGACCCTTCAATAGGTTTTACTACTTGACGTACAGCTTGCACACGACGTTCACCATTGGTAAATGTGCCACTTTTTTCTAAAAAGGAGGCTCCTGGTAAAATAACATCTGCATATTTTGCGGTTTCTGTCATAAAGAGCTCTTGCACAATTACTAGATCAGTAGATTCTAATGCCTTAATTACCTTTTGAGTATTAGGGTCTGTTTGTACAATGTCTTCCCCAATAATCCAAATTGCCTTGAGCTTTCCGTCTAAAGCGGCATCAAACATTTCAGGAATTTTATACCCAATATGTTTTGGCACATCAACTCCATAAAACGCATTATATTTTTCATTAACAGCAGCATTAGTAACATCTAAATAACCAGCACCTTGATGTGGTTGCACACCCATATCTGCACTTCCTTGTACATTGTTTTGTCCTCGTAATGGATTTACTCCAACACCTCGTCTACCTATATTTCCTGTAAGCAATGCTAAGTCTGCGATTTGGATAACTGTAAATGTACCTTGTGAATGTTCTGTGACTCCTAAACCGTGAAACGACATAGCATTCGATGCTGTTGCATAGGCTATTGCTGCTGCTTTTATCTCATTACGATCAACACCTATAATTGCTTCAGACGCATCTAGATCGATATTTAAAATTTCAGCTTTAAAAGCATCAAAGCCTTCGGTTCTACTCTCTATAAATTTTGAATCTGCTAATCCTTCAGAAATGATGTAATACATCATCATATTCAATACCGCAACATTAGTTCCTGGTCGTAATGCGATATGATGTGTAGCATATTTAGCCAATTCTGTACGACGTGGATCGATAACAATAGATATGTTATCAGATTTCATTGCAAATTGCTTCAATTTCGCTCCTGTTACTGGGTGCGCATCGGTAGGGTTTGCACCAATGACCATAATACAATTCGCATCTTTTAAATCATCAATCGAATTTGTTGCTGCTCCAGTACCATAAGCACGTTGCATCCCTAATGCTGTAGGAGAATGGCAAACACGTGCACAGCCATCAATATTATTAGTTCCGATAACGGTTCTAATAAATTTTTGCATTAAATAGTTTTCTTCATTGGTACATCTTGCAGAAGAAATCCCAGCAATAAAATCGGGTCCAAACTCAGTTTTATATCCGTTTAGTTTAGTGGCGATATAATCGTAAACTTCATTCCAAGTTACTTTTTCAAATTCTCCGTTTCGTTTAATCATCGGTGAGTCTAAACGATCTTGATGGTTATAAAATTTAAAGGCATAGCGTCCTTTAATACAAGTGTGTCCTTGGTTAACTTCTGCATCGTAAGGTGCTTGAATACTTAATATTTCGCCATTAGTAGTCGATACTTCTAAATTACAACCCACACCACAATACGTACAAATAGTTCTTGTAGTATCTGTAGCTGCAATGGCTTTAGATTGGAATACGTCTGAGATCGCAGAGGTCGGGCACGCTTGTGAACAAGCACCACAACTTACACAATCTGATTCCATAAACGATTCGTCAAAACCTTTAATAATATGCGAATCAAACCCTCTTCCAGACATACTTAATACAAATTCACCTTGTACTTCATCACAGGCACGTACACAACGATAGCAATTAATACATTTAGACAGGTCGGACGTCATATAAGGGTGACTTAAATCCTTTAATCTGTATAAGTGATTATCGCCTTCAGGATATCGCACTTCACGAATTCCTACTTGTGCTGCTACAGTTTGCAACTCGCAATTTCCATTAACTTCGCAGGTCAAGCAATCTAAAGGATGGTCAGTTAATACGAGTTCTATAATATTTTTACGCAATGCTTTTATGGCTTCCGAACTTGTATAAATATATTGTCCTTCGGCTACTGGCGAATGGCATGAAGCCATAGTTTTTAAGGGTCCATTTTTTTCTAATGCCACCTCAACACTACATACACGACAAGATCCAAAAGGATCTAAATTTGGTGCATCACAAAGTGTAGGCACTAAGTTTTTTTCTTTATAGCGCTTTATAAACGCTAACATGGTTTCTCCTTCAACAATTTCAAAGGCTTGGTTGTCTATATAGGCTACTTTTAAACGTTCCATTTCTTTCTTTTTTTTAGTTGAAGTATTGTTTTAATTCATCTTCAAAATACTGCATTGCATTACGTACTGGTAAGGGAATTCCACCACCATGAGCACATAGTGACCCTTGTTCCAAAGTAGTGAGCAAATCGTTAAACAATGTACGATCTATTTTATAATCTGATGCTAATGCTTTTGAAGCTAGTTCTTGCCCTCGTTTGGTTCCTAATCGGCAAGGGAAACATTTTCCGCAGCTCTCATAGGACGCAAAATCGAATAGATGCTCGATAAACTTTAATATCGAATAGTTTTTAGGTACACATATGATTGATGCATGACCTAATAAAAATCCTTCTTTCGAAAACGATTCAAAATCGATGGTTAAATCGTTAATTTTTGAAACAGGTACTAAGCCCCCTAATGGTCCTCCTATTTGGAGTGCTTTTACTTCAGATTTAAATCCACCTCCTAAATCGTTAATCACTTCAGATAAAGGGGTTCCCATCTCTACTTCGTACATTCCCGGTGTATTAAAAAAGCTATCCAAACTCACCAGTTTTGTTCCTGAAGAACGATCTGTCCCTATATGTTTCCAATTATCGCCACCATGTTCAATAATATAGTGTAATGCCGCTAAGGTCTCTACATTATTTACCGTTGTAGGTTTATTAAACAATCCTTTTTGTGCAGGAAATGGTGGACGCACACGTACTTCTGGTCGCTGACCTTCAATAGAATTTATCAAAGCTGTTTCTTCGCCACAGATATATGAGCCTTGTGCTTGTATAATTTTAAAATCAAAGTTAAATCCGCTGCCATCTATATTATCACCTATTAACCCTTCTTTACGTAGTTCGTCAATAGCATTCTGTACAATAGTCGCTGCTTCCGGATATTCGGCTCTAATGTATACCACACCATAGTTTGCATGGGTTACGTAGCCAGAAATAAGCATTCCAAATAATACCGAATGTGGGCGTTCTTCTAATAAATATCTATCGGAATAGGCTCCTGGGTCACCTTCATCGGCGTTACAAATAATAAATTTAGTATCGTTTTTTACATTCCGACAGAATTCTAATTTTAATCCCATAGGGAATCCTGCACCTCCTCGCCCTCTGATATTAGAGGTTTTAATCTCTTCCAACACCTCAGCAGAATCTCTTTTTAGTGCTGCTTTAAAAGGCGCATAATATTCTGTAATTGTTGTAAATGCTTCTGTTAGTATTGCTCTTCCGTTTGCTTTTACACTATACTTATCTTGATTTAATTCGGTATCCGAATTAAGTATTGTTTCTAATTGATTCACCGCATCTCCCGAATAGTTCTTTCCGTTATAATGAAATGCAGAATTTTCATGACAACGTCCTAAGCAAGTCATATGACCGATTTCATCAACATTAAAATGTTTTTGGAGTGTAGCTCCTAATTGTTCTTGTGTTCCTGCACATTCGCAAGCGGTTCCGTTACAGACATATACTTTTTTACCTTTATTTTCAGGTTTTAAAAAATCGTAAAACGAAGCTGTTCCGTAAGCATTTGCATTACCGACAAGGAACTCTTTAGCCAATCTTTCTAATTCATCATTATCTGGAGCACCTTCAGGTTGCGCCAACTTTCCCATCTTATCAAACAGGCTTTCATTAATTCCTTTTCTACCTAATAATTCGCTTAAATTATCTGACATATTTTTTAACTTGCTTTGGTATTCTTCTTTGTATTTATTTTGGTGCGCTGCGGATTAGAATAACAAGTTGCTCTCTTGTCTCTACAAAACGCAAATAGGGTTATTCCGAGTTCTTTTGCATAATCTACTGCCAATGATGATGGTGCCGATACGGCTGCTAAAAACGGAATTTTTGCCTTAAAACATTTAATAATAATCTCGTACGAAATACGGCCACTTACAGTAATTACTTTTGCTTTGTTCAGTTGTTCGGTCATAATGAGTTTCCCGACAACTTTATCTACCGCATTATGGCGACCAATATCTTCCATTGCACATAACAATTGCCCATCAATAGAAAATGCTGCTGCTGCATGCGTTCCACCTGATTGTCTGAAATCGAATTGAAACGCATTCATTTTCTCAAACAAACCATGTATTAAACTAATATCTATTTTTTGAGTATCATCAATGGTCACTCCCATAAACGATAAATCACCCAATTCTGTTTTTCCGCAAATGCCACAAGACGATACCGATAACAAACTTCTGCTATTGGTATATCCTTCTCCTAATTGTATTTCTGGTATCGTTAAGTTTATTACTGTTACAATCCCATCGTCATTCTCTTTTTTTAAAACGATATCCGGATGGTAATTCGTATCTTTTATAATATCTTCAGAATGCAACAAGCCACGCACCAAACTCGCATCTTCTCCAGGCGTTCGCATAGATACAGTAAACGGTGTTTCGTTAATGTTTATTTGCAAAGCTTCTTCAATAGTGAGTGCGTCCGTTATATTATGAACAGCATCCCTATCAAATTTTTTGCCTTGGTAATCACGTGTTGCCATGATATCAATAGTTACTATTGATTATTGTTTGTCTATTATTTCAATTTAAAATAAACCTGTTATATTTCCGTCGTTATCAATATTAATGCGTTCTGATGCCGGATGCGCTGGAAGCCCTGGCATACGCATCATATCTCCAGTAATTGGCACTAAAAACCCTGCGCCAGCAGCAATCTCAATCTCGCGAACCGTAATTGTAAAATCTTTTGGACGCCCTATTAGTTTTGGATCATCCGATAACGATTTTTGTGTTTTAGCGATACACACTGGTAAGCTTTCCAGTCCTAAATTAGCAATAGTTCTTAAATTCGCCTTTGCTTTTGCAGCATATTCTACACGATTAGCGCCATAAATCTTAGTGGCTACTGCTTCAATCTTATCTTTTACAGGCATATCCCAACTGTACATTGGTGTGAATTTAGAGTTACTCGCTTCTACCACATCAACAACATGTTGCGCTAAATCTAATGCGCCTTTTCCTCCTTTTGCCCAAACTTCAGCTAAAGCTACTCGAATGCCTTTTTCTTCGGCAAAGGCTTTAATTACTGCAATTTCCTCATCACTATCAGAGACAAAATTATTAATAGAGATAATTGGGGTAATATTAAACTGCTGTACATTCTCTAAATGTTTTTCAAGGTTTGGCAACCCTTTACGTAATGCATCTACATTAGGGGTTGTTAGTTCTTTTAAATCGGCACCTCCATGATATTTTAAAGCACGAATAGTGGTTGTGATCACCACCGCTTTTGGCGAAATCCCTGCACTCTGACATTTAATATCTAAAAACTTTTCGGCTCCTAAATCGGCTCCAAAACCTGCTTCTGTTACGGTGTAATCTGACAAAGACATCCCTAAGCGCGTCGCAATCACAGAGTTGGTGCCTTGCGCAATATTTGCAAATGGCCCGCCGTGAATAATTGCTGGATTACCCTCAATAGTTTGTACTAAATTAGGTTTAATTGCTTCTTTAAGTAGAGCTGCCATTGCGCCTTGTACATTTAGATCTCTTGCATATATGGGTTTTCTTTCGCTTATTTTAGCAAAGGTATAGCCTATAAAAATATTTCCTAAACGACGTTTTAAATCTTCTAGATCTTCAGACAAACATAAAATCGCCATGATCTCAGAAGCTGCCGTGATATCAAACCCTGTTTCTCTTGGGATTCCAGAACCTGTACCTCCTAATCCCACTACAATATTTCGCAGTGAGCGATCATTCATATCCATAACACGTTTCCAAGTTACCGTTCGTGCGTCAATCCCTAAAGAGTTGGTTTTACTCTGAATGTTATTATCAATGACTGCTGAGAGTAAATTATGTGCTTTTTCGATAGCCGAAAAATCTCCTGTAAAATGTAGGTTGATATCTTCCATTGGCAATACTTGCGAATAGCCTCCTCCTGTAGCTCCTCCTTTAATTCCAAATACAGGACCTAATGAAGGTTCTCTTAGCACGACCGTAGTTTGTTTTCCTAACTGGTTTAGCCCTTCAGACAAGCCAATAGACATTGTTGTTTTCCCTTCTCCTGCCGGAGTTGGTGAAATAGCAGTAACCAATACCAAATTACTTTGTTGTACTTTTTCTAAATCAATTTTTGAATGTGGTAACTTTGCTTTATACTTTCCATACATTTCGATATCATCACTATCTAAGCCTAATTTTGCAGCAATGTTACTAATATTTTCGAGCTGTACTTGATTTGCTATTTCTAAATCGTTCATCTGTTAATCTATTTGTTTTTTTGAGTGGTTTCTAACAAATCTATAAAAATAAATCACTTGTTTCACATTATTCATATTTCTAACAGGGATTTAACAATGAATAAACAACAGAGAAGAAGGTATTACATATAAATACACAGTGCTTATAGTTATGTTTTATTAGCGTAAATTATTGTTTATACCTGCTATTAAACAGGTTTTATGTATATAATTTAACAAACCGAGAGGTTTTCGTCTCGTTTTTTTAATAATTATTTAAACTACACTAATTTTTATACATTCGTCCTTAAAATCTAACTCCCTCAATTGCGCGCTATATTTCCCTACATCTTATGCATGCTATCTGTGTTTACTCTAAAAGCACAACAGCAATCTTTTAAACAAACGTTAGATTCTATTCAAAAGCTAAGGAGGCTATCTATTAATACTGATTTTGATTCAGAGCTACGAATAGCATATGCTTTAAAATCTAGTGAACTTGCTCATCAAACTAAAGTAGATACTATTATTTTAAGAAGTGACCAAAGAGTCGCTTGGGTTTATCTTGCAATGAGTCGCTATAAAAAGACTCAAGAATGGAGTCACAAAAACTTGAAATTAGCTAAAAAACTCAAAGATTCTTCTGCTATGGCATTTATGAATCACTATTTAGGGTATTCTTATGATTATCAAAAAGCTTATAACGATAGTGCTTATTACTATTATTATAATGCTATTAAATTCTTTAATTCTTTAAAAAGGAAACGTCAGGAAGCTGATGTTTTACTTAATCTTTCTATCCTACAAGAAAGTAATAAAGATTATATCTATGCTGAGCAAAATGTTTTTAGAGCAATTAGATTAATACAAACCCTTCCCGAAACAGAAAGAAATCTTAATACTTTATTGTCTTTATACAATCTAGTTGGTACTATTTCATTAGAATTTAAAAATTACAATAAAGCTTTAGAGTATTATAATAAAACTATAGAAATAACTAAAAAACAATCAAATACAAGTAATATTTATACAAACAACTTATATGTGAAAATAAATATTGCGCTTACATATAAAGAAAAAAAAGAATATAAAAAAGCTATTCATATATATAAAGAATTACTTCAAGACACAGAAATGTATCATAAGGATCCTGTAAGTTATGCTGGTGTATTAAACAATCTAGGGGAAGCTAAATTTTTTAAAAAAGGCCCCGATGATGAAATTTTATCTTTATATAAACGTGCTTATCATATTAGTGATAGTTTAGATGCTAAACTTGAAATTACTTATTTTGGAAACGATCTTTCTGAATTCTATCTGTCTCTTCATCAAAAAGATTCGGCTTTACACTATTCAAAACGTTCTTATAAATTAGCAAAACAAATTAATGAAAATGAAGAAGTACTTCGTTCTTTAAAATTACTCTCTCAAGCCATTGAAGGTGAAACAGGGAAACAATATTTGTATGAGTATATCAAGCTTAATGATAGTCTAATTACTAAGGAGCGAATTGCACGTAATAAGTTTGCGCTTATTCAATTTGAAACCGATGAGATCACAGAAGAAAGGGATAAGGTAACTAAACAGAAATCATTGCTATTTGGAATTTCCATTACACTGGTAGTGATGCTTGCATTAGCATATCTTGTGTTTGTACAACGTTCTAAAAACAGAAAACTCCTCTTTGAGCGTGAACAACAAAAAGCTAATGAAAGTATTTATAGCTTGATGTTACAACAGCAGAGTATTCTGGAACAGGGGCGTACCGAAGAACGTTTTAGAATCTCTGAAGAGCTGCATGATGGCATCCTTAGTAAATTGTTTGGAACACGAATGGGTTTAGGCTTATTATCTAAAAAAATTAGTGGTGATGCTTCTGTTTTAAAAAAGCATAGTGATTTTATTAACCAAATGCAGGAGATCGAAACTGAAATCAGAGATGTGTCTCATGCCCTTAAAAATAAACTACTCTCTTCTACGGTTGATTTTGTGGCTATTATTGAGTATTACATTAAAGGGCTAAGTGAGTTACACTTGTTTGACTACAACGTGTATGCGAACCCTGAGATTCCTTGGAGTACTATTAATGATCAGATTAAAGTGAATTTGTATCGCATTTTACAAGAGGGATTACAAAATATAATCAAACATGCAAAAGCATCTCATGTAGATGTGAGTTTTTATATAATTGATGCACACCTAGAGTTAGTAATTAAAGATGATGGGATTGGCTTTGATGTTAAAAAACAAGCTAAAGGGATTGGTTTAAAAAATATAAAGTCAAGAACTCAGAACTTAAATGGAACACTGGATATAATATCTAATCCTGATAAGGGTACTTTATTAACGGTTCGTTTTCCTATATAAATTATGATGCGCACAATAGTCTATATATTTTGTTTTGGTTTTGCTTTTAGTGCTAATGCGCAACAGCAATCAATAGACTCTATACAAGAGTTAATAAAACTATCCAAAGATTCTAATAAAACACTGGAAGATCGTGTAAAATATGCTACAAAAGCTAGCGAATTAGCATCTCAAACTAAAGTAGATTCAATCATGCTTTTTAGTTATAGATGGACCTCAGATGCTTATCTCCAAGTCGAAAATTATGACAAAATGAGAGAATGGGGGCATCGTAGTTTAAAGCTTGCTATCAAGCTCAAAGATTCTTTACCAATGGCTTATATGAATGAGTATATTGGTTTTTCTTATAGAAGGCAGGAAATCTATTCTGATAGCACCTACTATTATTACTATAATGCTATTAAATTATATCATAACTTAAAAAAAATCAGAGCTGAAGTAAATTCTTTATACAACATTGCAAATATTCAAGAAAGTGAAAAAGATTATGTTAATGCTGAACAAAATGTTTTTAGAGCAATTAAATTAATACAAACCCTCCCCGAAACAGAAAGAAGTTTTGAACTTTTATTTAGATTACATAATATCATAGGTGCTACTTCTCTTAAATTTAAGGATTATGGAAAAGCCTTAGAGTATTTTAATAAAGCTCTAGAAATAACTAAAAAGCAATCAGATACAAGTAATATTTATACGAATAATTTACATGTGAAAATAAATATTGCAATTACATATAAAGAAAAAAAAGAGTATAAAAAAGCTATTCATATATATAAAGAATTACTTCAAGACACAGAAATGTATTATAAGGATCCTGTAAGTTATGCCGGTGTATTAAATAATTTAGGTGAAGCTATATTTTTTAAAGAAGGTGGTGCTAATGATGAAGTTTTATCTTTATATAAACGTGCGTATCATATTAGTGATAGCTTAGACACCTCATTAGAAATTACTTATTTTGGAAACGATCTTTCTGAATTTTATCTCTCTCTTAATCAAAAAGATTCAGCTTTACCTTATCTAGAACATTCTTATAAATTAGCAAAACAAATTAATGAAAATGAAGAAATACTTCGTTCTTTAAAATTACTCTCTCGAGCTACTGAGGGAGAAGCTGGAAAACAATATTTGTATGAGTATATCAAGCTTAATGATAGTCTAATTACTAAGGAGAGAATTGCTCGTAATAAGTTTGCGCTTATTCGTTACGAAACCGATGAGATTATAGAAGAAAGGGATAAAGTAACTAAACAGAAATCGTTGCTATTTGGCACTTCTATTGTACTAGTAGTGATGCTTGCATTAGTATATCTTGTATTTATACAACGTTCTAAAAACAAAAAACTCCTCTTTGATCGTGAACAACAAAAGGCTAATGAGAGTATTTATAGTTTAATGTTACAACAGCAGAGTATTCTGGAACAGGGGCGTACCGAAGAACGTTTTAGAATCTCTGAAGAGCTACATGATGGGATCCTTAGTAAATTGTTTGGAACACGAATGGGTTTAGGCTTATTATCTAAAAAAATTAGTGGTGATGCTTCTGTTTTAAAAAAGCATAGTGATTTTATTAACCAAATGCAGGAGATCGAAACTGAAATTAGGGATGTGTCTCATGCACTTAGAAACAAACTACTAGATTCTACAGTTGATTTTGTAGCTATTATTGAGTATTACATTAAAGGTTTAAGCGAATTACACTTATTTGATTATAAGGTGTATGCAAATTCTAAGATTCCTTGGAGTATTATAAACGATCATACCAAAGTGAATTTGTATCGTATTTTACAAGAGGCTTTGCAAAATATCATTAAACATGCGAAGGCATCTCATATAGATGTGAGTTTTTATATGATTGATGCACACTTAGAGTTAGTGATTAAAGATGATGGGGTTGGGTTTGATGTGAAAAAAGAAGCTAAGGGCATTGGTTTAAAAAATATAAAATCAAGAACTCAAAACTTGAATGGAACACTCGATATTGTTTCTACTCTAAGTAAAGGCACTTTAATAACGGTTAGCTTTCCTATATAAATGATGATGCGCACAATAGTCTATATATTCTGTTTTCTTTTTGCTTTAGGTACAGCTGCGCAACAGCAATCAATAGACTCTATACAAGAGTTAATAAAACTATCCAGAGATTCTAATGAAACACTGGAAGATCGTGTAAAGTATGCTACAAAAGCTAGTGAATTAGCATCCCAAACTAAAATAGATTCGATCATGCTTTTTAGTTATAGATGGACTTCAGATGCTTATTTACAGATTGAAAATTATGATAAAATGAGAGAATGGGGTCATCGTAGCTTAAAGCTTGCTATTAAACTTAAAGATTCTTTACCTATTGCTTATATGAATAGTTATATAGCTTGGTCTTATAATCAACAAGAAGTATATATTGATAGTGCTTATTATTACTATTACAAAGCATCTATAATTTACAAAAAATTAAAAAAAATTGATTTCGATATATATATCACTTTAAATATTTCACTTATACAAACCCTACAAGGGGCTTATGTCGATGCCGAAAATAATTTAATAAACGCTATAAAACTATTACAACCTTTACCCAAAGATGAAGAAAGATTAGATACTCTATGGTCTTTATATAATACTATAGGTAACATTTCATTAAAACTTAAAGATTTTAAAAAAGCTTTAGAATATTATAACAAAGCTTTACGGTATAATGAGAATCAATCTAATATCTTATATAAATATACGAATCACCTATATACAACTATAAACATTGCTGAAGTATATAAAGAAAAAAAAGAATATCACAAAGCAATTAATATTTATAAAAAATTACTTGAAGATGAAGAAATGTATTATAAAGATCCTATTACTTACGCTACAATATTAAATAATTTAGCACATATTAAATTTATAAATAAAGATTCTAATCATAACGAAATTTTATCTTTATATAAAAAAGCTTATCGTATCAGTGATAGTTTAAATACATCTTATGAAATTTCCAATTTTGGAAGTAACATAGCTGAGTTCTATCTGTCTCTCAATCAAAAAGATTCTGCATTACTTTATTTAGAACGTGTCTATAAATTAGCCAAGCAAGCAGAGTTAAATGAAGAAATTCTAGAATCTCTAGTGTTAATGTCTAAAATTAAAGAGGGCGAAGTAGGCAAACAATATTTGTATGAATATATTAAACTTAATGATAGTTTAATTGCTAACGAACGTACTGCGCGTAATAAGTTTGCTCGCATCCGTTTTGAAACAGATGAGATCACTATTGAGAGAGATAAAGTGACTAAGCAGAAATCATTGCTATTTGGTACTTCTATCACGCTAGTGGTGATTCTTGCCTTGGTATATCTTGTGTTTATCCAACGCTCGAAAAACAGAAAACTCTTGTTTGAGCGTGAACAGCAAAAAGCTAATGAAAGTATTTATAGTTTAATGTTACAACAGCAGAGTATTCTGGAGCAAGGGCGTACTGAGGAACGTTTTAGAATCTCTGAAGAATTGCACGATGGCATCCTTAGTAAATTGTTTGGAACACGGATGGGATTAGGATTGTTATCTAAAAAAATTAATGGTGATACTTCGGTTTTAAAAAAGCATAGTGATTTTATTAACCAAATGCAGGAGATAGAAACCGAAATCAGAGATGTGTCTCATGCACTTAGAAACAAACTACTCTCTTCTACTGTAGATTTTGTAGCTATTATTGAGTATTACATTAAAGGTTTAAGTGAGTTACATTTGTTTGAGTATAAAGTATATGCAAATTCTGAAATTCCTTGGGCTACTATAAACGATCATACTAAAGTGAACTTGTATCGTATTTTACAAGAAGCGTTACAAAATATGATCAAACACGCTAATGCATCTCGTGTAGATGTAAGTTTTTATATGATTGATGCACACTTAGAGTTAGTAATTAAAGATGATGGGATTGGCTTTGATGTTAACAAACAGGCTAAAGGCATTGGTTTAAAAAACATAAAGTCAAGAACTCAAAACTTAAATGGAACACTCGATATTGTTTCTAATCCTGATAAAGGCACTTTAATAACAGTTAGCTTTCCTATATAAATATGATGCGCACAATAGTCTATATATTCTGTTTTCTTTTTGCTTTAGGTACAGCTGCGCAACAGCAATCCTTTAAACAAACTTTAGATAGCATTCAAAAATTAAGAGCATATACTTTTGATGAGGACTTAAGTTTAGAAGAGCGTTTGGATTATGCTTTGAAAGCAAGTGAATTAGCGCATCGAACTAAAGTAGATACCATTATTTTAAGGAATGATTTTAGAGTGGGAGCTTTATATTATCAAAGTGAAGACTATAACAAAATTAGGGAATGGAAACATCGCAATTTAAAGCTCGCTAGGAAAGTTAAAGATTCTTTAATAATTGCATATGAAAATGGCATTCTAGGTTGGACTTATCACATAGAAGGTATCCAAGTGGATAGTATATATTATTACTACCGTCGAGCATTAAATATTTTCAAAAAAATAAAAGAAACTGATCATGAAGTAAGTGTAATTTTAAATCTTTCAAAGATACAAAAATCTCAAAAAAATTATATTGAAGCTGAAAACTCAATCATAGATGCAATTACGTTACTTCAAAAATTTCCTAAAGATGATGAAAACATTGATGCTTTATGGGATTCCTATAACGCTTTAGGATTAATCTCCAAAGATTTAAAATATTACGATAGAGCTTTAGATTATTATAATGAAGCCTTAGAGGTTAATAAAAATCAATCAGATATCTTATACAAATACACAAATTATTTATATACAACTATCAACATTGCCGAAGCATATAAAGAAAAAAAAGAATATCATAAAGCTATTCATATCTATAATGAGTTACTTGAAGACACGAAAATGTATCATAAAGATGCCATTACCTATGCTACAGTTTTAAGTAATCTAGCCTATATAAGGTTTCTCAACAAAGAGTCTAATCATAACAACATTCTCTCTTTATTTAAACGCGCTTATCAGATTAGTGATAGCTTAAATGCTTCTTATGAAATAGCTGCTTCAGGTAATAATCTTTCTGAGTTTTACATCTCTCTTAATCAAAAAGATTCTGCTTTACCTTATTTGGAACGTTCTTATCAATTAGCGAAACAAATTAATGAAAATGAAGAAGTGCTTCGTTCTTTAAAACTATTTTCTCAAGCTACAGAGGGAGAAGCTGGGAAAGAATATTTGTATGAGTATATCAAGCTTAATGATAGTTTAATTGCTAATGAGCGGATTGCACGTAATAAGTTTGCGCTTATTCAATTTGAAACGGAAGAAATTACTGAAGAGAGAGATAAGGTAACTAAACAGAAATCGTTGCTATTTGGTACTTCCGTTACACTGGTAGTGATGCTTGCTTTGGTATATCTTGTGTTTGTACAACGTTCTAAAAACAGAAAACTCCTCTTTGAGCGTGAACAACAAAAGGCTAATGAGAGTATTTATAGTTTAATGTTACAACAACAGAGTATTTTAGAGCAAGGTCGTACCGAAGAACGTTTTAGAATCTCTGAAGAATTGCATGATGGCATCCTTAGCAAATTGTTTGGAACACGAATGGGATTAGGGTTTTTATCTAAAAAAATTAGTGGTGATGCTTCTGTTTTAAAAAAGCATAGTGATTTTATTAACCAAATGCAGGAGATCGAAACTGAAATTAGAGATGTATCTCATGCACTTAAAAACAAACTGCTAGATTCTACGGTTGATTTTGTTGCTATTATTAAGTATTACATTAAAGGTCTAAGTGAGTTACACTTGTTTGACTATAAGGTGTATGCAGATTCTAAGATTCCTTGGAGTACTATTAATGATCAGATTAAAGTGAATTTGTATCGTATTCTACAAGAGGGGTTACAAAACACCATCAAACATGCGAAAGCCTCCCATATAGATGTAAGTTTTTATATGATTAACAAGCAATTAGAGTTAGTGATTAAAGATAACGGAGTTGGGTTTGATGTTAAAAAACAAGCTAAAGGGATTGGGTTAAAAAATATAAAATCAAGAACTCAAAACTTAAACGGAACACTTGATATTATTTCTAATCCTGATAATGGTACTTTAATAACGGTTCGTTTTCCTATATAAAGATGATGCGCACAATAGTTTATATATTCTGTTTTCTTTTTGTTGTTGGAGCAATGGCACAACAGCAATCTTTTAAAAAGCAATTAGATTCTATTCAAAAGCTACGAGCGTATACGTTTGATACAAGCTTAAGTTTAGAGGAGCGTTTGGAATATGCTTTAAAATCTAGTGAGCTTGCTCATAAAACTAAGGTAGATACTACTATTTTAAAAAATGATCAAAGATTAGCTTATATCTATCTTTTAATGGATAATCATCAAAAAACTAAAAATTGGAGTTATAAAAGTTTAAAAATAGCTGAAAAATTGAATGATTCATTAAAGATCGCAATCATAAATCATACGTTAGCATTGTCATACGATAATCAAGGAATATTTAAAGATAGTGCTTATTTTTTTTATTATAAATCCAAAAAAATTTATAGTGCTTTAAAAAAAGTGAGTTTTGAAATAAGCGTACTATCAAACATTGCAATTCTTCAAGAAGATGAACGTGATTATGTAAATGCAGAAATCAATGCTTTCAAAGCTCTTCGATTAATTCAATCACTTCCTCAAACAGAAAATAATCTTAATACTCTTCAAATTATAAATAATCTCATTGGAATAATTTCTTTTAAGCTTCATAATTATGATAAAGCTATAGAATACTATAACAAGGCATTAGAAAATAGCTCTAAAATGTCTAATGGACATAAGTCAAACTTATACATTAATATTAATATTGCTGAATTATATAAGGACCAAAAGAAATACAATAAAGCCATAAATATTTATAATAGATTAATCAATAATAATAAAAGATTACATTATGACGATTCTTTAACTTACTCTACAGTTATAAGTAATCTAGCATATGTGAAATTTCTCAGAAAAGATTTAAATTATGGAGAAATTACGTCATTATTTAAACGTGCATATAAGATTAGTAGTAATATGGAAGTACCATATGAAGTCTCAGCAATTGGCAATGATTTCTCTGAATTTTATCTTTCCATTAATCAAAAAGATTCTGCATTACCTTATCTTAAACGCTCCTATAAATTGGCAAAACAAGCTGATCTGAATGAAGAAGTACTTCGGTCATTAAAATTACTCTCTCAAGCCACTGAAGGTGAAACAGGGAAGCAATATTTGTATGAGTATATCAAGCTTAATGATAGTCTAATTACTAAGGAGCGAATTGCACGTAATAAGTTTGCACGGATTAAGTTTGAAACAGATGAAATTACTGAAGAGAGAGATAAGGTAACTAAACAGAAATCGTTGCTATTTGGAACTTCCATTACACTGGTAGTAATGCTTGCATTAGTATATCTTGTGTTTGTACAGCGTTCTAAAAATAGAAAGCTCCTCTTTGAACGTGAACAACAAAAAGCTAATGAGAGTATTTATAGTTTAATGTTACAACAGCAGAGTATTCTGGAACAGGGGCGTACCGAAGAACGTTTTAGAATTTCTGAAGAATTACATGATGGCATCCTCAGTAAATTGTTTGGAACACGAATGGGATTAGGGTTTTTATCTAAAAAAGTTAATGGTGATGCTTCTGTTTTAATAAAGCATAGTGATTTTATTAACCAAATGCAGGAGATAGAAACCGAAATTAGAGATGTGTCTCATGCGCTTAAAAACAAATTGCTTTCTTCTACGGTTGACTTTGTGGCTATTATTGAGTATTACATTAAAGGTTTAAGTGAGTTACACTTGTTTGACTACAACGTGTATGCGAACCCTGAGATTCCTTGGGCTACTATAAACGATCATACTAAAGTGAATTTGTATCGTATTTTACAGGAAGCATTACAAAATATGATCAAACATGCTCAGGCCTCTCGCGTAGATGTGAGTTTTTATATGATTGACAAGCAATTGGAATTAGTAATTAAAGATAATGGAGCTGGGTTTGATGTTAACAAACAAGTTAAAGGTATTGGCTTAAAAAATATAACATCTAGAACTAAAAACTTAAATGGAACGATAGATATTGCTTCTAATCCTGATAAAGGCACTTTATTAACGGTTCATTTGAAAGTTTAAAAAAGACATATCTTTCTTGTTGTAAGTTAAGAACTTAAAGAAGTAATTTTTATGATGATGTTGTTGGAAGTTTTATGGTTAAGGATGTTCCTTTATTAATTGTAGATTTAACATTAAATTCTCCTTTAAATCTTGCAATTCTAGAATTAATATTATTTAGTCCTATGCCATTTCTCACATTAGCAACATTAAATCCTTTACCATTATCTGTAATATTTAAATGTAAAATTTTTGACTCTAAACTAGATGTAATAATTACTTTATCTGCTTTGGAGTGTTTAATTATATTTTGTAGAGCTTCTTGTACTATTCTGTAAACAGAAAGTTTCATTTTATTATCAAGTATATTCCAATCAGTTGTATTTGTATTATTGAGTTCGTAATTAAAATTGCAAACTCTACTTAAGCTATCTGTATAATTATGTATTAAAGTTTTAAAATTTACTTTTGAAACCTCTTCTAGTTTTAACTTATGAGAAAGATCACGAAGGTCGTTATGCAAAATTTGCATTTCATCAAGATACATCTCTAATTTATTTAAGGTTGTTTCATCTCCCTCTAAGTTTAAAAACCCCAAACCCATTCTCACTCCAAATAACCTTCCTAAAGCACCATCGTGCAGTTCTTCAGAGATACGATTACGTTCTTGTTTACGCCCCTCTTCCAACTTAGCTTGTTTATCTAAAATTAATCTGTAAATCTCACTACATGCTAATTCCTGTTCTTTTTTAAAGGTCTTGCATCGGTGTATTTTTATAAAGCATATAATACTTAATAGTAACACAAGGCTACTTGTAAGTAGCACAACTTGTTTTAAATGCTTTATTTGTTTTTCGTGAGAATCCGTAATTAAATGGTCGTTGGATATCTCTTCTTGAAAATATAAATTGTATTTTTTTGTATTGCTTTTTGCTTCTACATTTAAATTAAAAACAAGTAAAATTATACAAATTAAATTTTTACTCCATCTATAAAATAGTTTATAAACTCTATAAATAGAGTTGTTATGGTTATTAGGTAGGATTTGATTCATTATAATTTTTACAATTAATAATGAAAACAAAAAGCAAGTAGGGTTGATTTGTTTTCAAAAAAAACAGCCATTAGAATAATTTCTAAAAACTGTTTTTAACTACTAACTAAACTATCAATCAATAATTATCAACGGTATCTTTCTTTAGGTTTTCTATTTTTTTGGTTCTATTTCTTTAAAAGCTTATTGTTTTTGTTAGGTTTTTGCTTCTTTTTAAATAGATGCTTCAGAAATCCTTTTTTCTTATCCGTTTTAATATTATTTTTTGTTTCTTTTTTAGGTTTATCAGTTTTATTGTTTGCTTGTGTTCGCTTAGTTTTTTTTACAACATTATTTTTTTTAGGTATTTTATTTTTTTCGGCTTTTTTAAATATTCGTTTTAAAAAACTTTCTTTTTTAGTTGAATTTCCTTTCTCTTTTTTAGCTTTTTTCTTAAACATACGTTTTATAAACCCTTGTCGTTTATCTAGTGGCAATGCTTTATCTTTTTTGTACTTTACTGTATCTTTTGTTTTATAATTTATCCACTCTCCTGTTTTTAAATTATTTTTATAAAAACATCTTAGCTCCATGTTACCTAAAGCATCATAGGTTATAAATTCGCCATCCTTAAAACCATTTTTCCAAGTTTCTTTTAATTTTAAAGCTCCGTTTTCGTACCATTGCTTCCAAACTCCTGTTTTTAAACCTGAATTAAAATTACCTTGTTCTGCTAATTGGTTAGATCTGTAATATTTTAAATACTCGTTTTGCAATACACTCCCTGAAGCACTAGATACAGAATAATGTATCTCTCCAGATTTATACCAATAATATGTTTTGTTATCATCAAAATCATTTACTTTTTTAAGAGATATGTAACATTCAATATCAAAATTGTGATCTCTAACTCTTCTTTTTTGAACATCAGATGTAAATGCAAAACAGGAAATTGATATTAGTAGTAATACAATACTTTTTTGTATTTTCATTTTGCGTAGAGGTGTTGGTCTGTTTTTAGAAAAAATATTGTTTTAAAAATAGTTCTTAGCAAAAAAAAAGAACTAAGGTTTTACCATGTTAAAACTAAGGTGTTTTTATATTTAACTTTTTCATAAAGAATTATGTTTTTTAATACATAAAATGTATGTATTTACACTTTTTAAGTGTATTTTTATTACGCGAATAACGCACGATGTTCTTTGTTTATTGACAAATCTTAAGTTTAGATTACTATCCATTTGGGATGCTACTGCCTAATCGTCACGGAAGCACCGATAACTACCGCTATGGCTTCCAAGGACAAGAAAAAGATGATGAAATTAAAGGGGAAGGGAATTCTTATAATTATACTTTTAGGATGCACGACCCGAGAGTGGGAAAGTTTTTAAGTTTAGATCCATTAGCACTACAATATCCACATAATTCTCCATATGCCTTTGCTGAGAATAGAGTAATAGATGGTATTGAACTAGAAGGGTTAGAGTTTTTGTCTAAAGATAAAGCTATGGTTGAATCTAGATTTGGAAGAACTTACTTAAAGGTAGATAACTTATCACGTCCAAATAGAGATAAAATCAACATCTTCAATTTAAATGGAAGAAACTCTTTTAATCACAGAGGTGAAGACGTTATTGGTTATAATACAGAGTTAGGAATAGGATTTCAAGTTGATTTAAATGATGAAAAGGACTCTCAAATAGATGCACTATTTGATTTTGGAAGTAAGAAAACTGCTTCAAGAGCTATTTTGACATATAATGATTTTGCAATAAGAATTGTTACAGGAACAAATACCAAAGGAGAAGAGAGTAATCGCTCTAAAAGAAGAAATAAACGAGTTTTAGATTATTCTAAAGGATTTCCTACTAACATGAAAAATACTGCTAAAGGTTTCTTGGCAGTAGCAGTACTAGCAGAAGGATATAATACATATACAGCATTTGATCAGGCCAATGATTATGATGATATAATTAACGATACATCTATACTATTTACAAATGTCCTTGGAGCTATAGATGCTGCAATAAGAAATGGTGACATTCCAGATAAGTTTAAAAATGATAAAGATCTATCGCATTTAGCTAATGTTATTTTATTCGGAGGAAATGGAAATGAAGGCTGGGAAATAAATAATTTAGGCTATCAGATATATTGGGAACTTACTGAAAAAGGAAAAGAAGAATATAAATCTATGTCAATGAAAGAAATTGGTAAAGTAATAATGCTTAATCCAAACTTAGTCAAACTAAAAGATGAAAGAGAAGAACAAGTTAAAGTATCCGATGATCAAGATTAAATTAATTATAATTTTTTCTTTACTCTTAATCAATTGTGAGAAATCTTTACAAGAGAATATGTTAGGAGTATGGGTAATTGAAGAAATGACTGTTGATGGAAAAGATTTCTTAAACCAACTTAATATTAAAACGATTTCTTTTAATAAGAATAAAATAAATATTCCTTCTCATGCAGGTTTTCCAATTGTAGAAAATACAGAGTTTCTATTATTAAAGTCAGAAACATCAGATAGCTTAATTATTTATTCTAATAGCAAAGCTTTTAATGGAAGGTATCAAATGTTGTTTTCTATTGATAATAATGATAATTCTATTTACGCAAAATTGATTTCCAAAAAAAGAAAACTTATAATCCATAAAGTACCACTATTAAATTAATAGATAACTGAGCCTCTATTTCAATACAAATCTATTCGGATGTTAATATAAATTGTACTAGTGCTAGTAATGATAATAAGTGAGTAATAAAGGTTAATATTATAATTCTAAAACGAGCATGAGTTAATTATTGAGCTTGCTTTTTTATAATGAATATTACTTTTATCCCTCTTAAAAAAGAGAGATTTATAATTTATACTTTTAATAAAACAACTAATCCCCTAACATAACTAAGGGAAAAACCTAAGAGTTAAAAAATAATTGCATTACATTTATTTTAAGTATAATCACATCTTAAAATATAAATGAAAAAGCCAATTCCAGTAATCCCTTTATTTAAAACCTTTATTAGAGATACCGAAACAGGAAAGCGTTTAAAAAAAAACGGAGAGCTTATAAAAAAAGCATCCATACAAAACTATAAGTATGTATTACATAATTTAATTAATTTTTCGCAAGCTACAGGTTTTGAGCTACGTATTTGTGATGCCTCTAAACTTAATACACGTGAGCATAAAAGCGAAAAAAATTACTGGAAAAAATTTTACAAACAATTTACAGCGTTTTTATATAAAAATGGATGCTATGATAATTATGTAGGGACTAACATTAAAGTTATTCGTACATTTTTTAATTACTTAAAAAATGATAAAGATTTTTTTACAGGCGATTTTCAACGACTATTCTATGTAAGAAGCGAGGAAGTCGAAATTTTTGTGCTATCTCCAGAGCAATTAAAGTTTTTAATTCATGATGTAGAATTTGAAAATAAACTTACCAAAAGCGAAAAGCGCATTAAAGACATTTTTGTGTTTGGTTGTACTACAGGGTTACGATTTTCAGATTTATTTTTACTCACTAATAAAAACTTTGAACAGCAGGGTGATGATTGGTATCTAAAATTAAAATCTAAAAAAACAAAAGTATTTAGTTTTATTAAACTGCCAGCGTATGCTCTGGATATTTATAATACTTATAAATCAAAAAGTAATAAAAAAGCGGTGTTTACTAAAATATCACTTTTTAATTTTAATAAGCATATTAAAGTTATTGGCGAAAAAGCAGCATTTAATACTCCTGTTGAAGTCTCACGTGAAAAGCGAGGTAATGCTATAAGTATTACTAAAAATAAGCAAATGTTGTTTTATCAAAAAATGAGCTCACATATGATGCGGCGTACTGCAATTACAACTTTACTTATTTTAGGGATGCCAGAACATTTAGTACGTAAAATTAGCGGACATAGCCACTCTAGTAACTCATTTAATCGTTATGTACATTATGCACAAGCGTATATGGATAAAGAGATCGATAAAGTACATCATAAATTAGAAAGTGCTTAATTATTAAGCTTCTTCAGCGATAAGAAACGTCATTGCGAAAAGCATCATAACATGACTATCTTTAAATTGGGAATAAACAGATTCCTGTGCTATGCTTGGAATGGCACTTAATTTATAATTTTTATCTCTACTAGTCATAGGCATTTATTTTAGGAAAAAATGGTAAATGATTGAGCATCTTTATAA